>CAZMRN010000326.1:0-3093 GCA_964568575.1 uncultured Caulobacteraceae bacterium | reverse complement strand
TCGGTCGACGTCATCACCGGCACGATCAAGGCGAACTTCCCGACGCGCATCTCCTATCAGGTCACCTCGAAGATCGACAGCCGCACCATTCTGGGCGAGCAAGGCGCCGAACAATTGCTCGGCCAGGGCGATCTTTTGTTCATGGCCGGCGGCGGTCGCATTCGCCGTCTGCACGGGCCTTTCGTCACCGATGCGGAAGTCGAGCGCGTGGTCGCCACGCTCAAGGAGCAAGGCGCGCCGAAATACCGCTCCGACGTCACGGAAGACGAAACCGACGAAGACGACGACGAAACGCCGATGCTGTTCGAATCCTCGGGCGACGATCTCTATGATCGCGCGGTGGAGATCGTCGCGCGCGACCGCAAGGCTTCGACCTCCTATCTCCAGCGGCGGCTGAACATCGGCTACAATCGCGCCGCGACGCTCGTCGAGCGGCTCGAAAAGGAAGGCGTCGTCTCGACGGCGAACGCCGCCGGCAAGCGCGATATCCTGATCGGGCAATTGAACGAGAGCTGACGCGTCAGTCGAACCAGCGATCGGCGCCGTGGTCGAGTATGAGATCGACCGCGCCGTCCAGCATGCGGAAAAACATCGCATCGCCGCGCTCGGTCTGCGTCACCAGCATGGCGGCGAAAAACGCCGTCAGGAAATGCTGATAGGCGCCGGCGACATAGTGGCGCTTGAGCTGATCGGACCGGTACGCGCCGACGCCTTGCGCATCGAGCTCGCCGAGATAGAGGTCGAGCAGCGCGGATTCCTCGGCGCGGCGCACCGCGGGATCGAGCGCGCCGGCGATGAAATAGCCGACATCGGCGGCGGCGGGTCCGAAAGCGAAGGATTGCCAATCGACGACCGTCACCGGCGCCTGCTCGGGCGATGGCGAGAACAGCATATTGTCGGGCCGAAAATCATTGTGCGTCAGGCAGCGCGCGCCGGCGCGAAACGACTCGTAGCGCGCCAGGTCTGCGCACAGGGCATCGCCGATGCGGCGCGCCGCGGGCGTGACGCGCGCGCCGTAGCGCTGCACGAAACCCGCCCACAAGCCTGACACGATCTCGGGCTGCACAGGGTTGGGCGCCTGCGGCGTGCCGCTCACCCAGGGATAGGATTCAAGCGTGCGATCCTCCCAATAGGCGGCGTGCAGCTTCGCGGCCTCGCGCAGAACGACGCGCGCCTGCGCCAAGGACACGCCGGCCAATTGATCGCCCTGCTCGGCCGGCGCGAGATCGCCCATCATCAGAACGAAATCGTGCGTCGCTTCATCGACCTCGGTGAAGTAGCAGCGCGGCGTCGCGATCCGCGCGCGCGCCTGCAGCACCTGATAGAATTTCACCTCGCGATGATAATTGCCGAGCGCGACGCCCGTGGCGCGGCTTTCCGCCCCGGCCGCGGGAAATTTGCCGACCAGCGTTTTCGGCGCGTCCGTCGCGGCGCGCGCATAGGACAGATGAAACCGCACGCAATCGCCGATCTGCCCGGTGCCGACCTTCTTCGCCGTGAACGTTTCAACGCGCGCATCGACGCCTGCGTGCGCCAGCACCGCGTCGAGCCACGCCGCGTCGATCGCATCCGGCGGGCGGATGTCGGGGATCATGCCGGCGCCGGCAATTGGTGCACGTACACTTCATTGTAGGCGATGCGGTCGTTCGTCAGCAGGACGAGATCGAAGCCGCGCAGCGCGCCCTCCTCCCCCGCGGCGCCGATCGCGCAGAACCAACGCCCGCAGAACCCGCCCTCAATCGCCCAGGTCGTTTCCGGCGTGTAGCGCATCGGCGGCGTGGCGGCGAACAGCGCGGTGAGATAACCGCGCAAGGCGTCGTGGCCGACGATCCCGGCGGCGGTTTGCGGATCCTTGTAGATCGCATCCGGGGCGTAGAATCCGACGAGGCGTTCGACGTCCTTGTCGGTCCAGGCCTGCAGCCAATCGGCGTTGAACCGTTCGATGTCCACGAGCTCAACCCTCGAGCACGCGCGCGCGATGCGCTTCGGTGAAGAAATCCGCCGGCAGCGTTTCCGGTCCGCCCATGATCGCCAGGCCGTGCGCGCCAAGCGTTGGGTCGGCGTCGCGGCGCTCATGATAGGAACGGCGCCGTGCGCGCGCCGCTTCGCCGAACTCCATGTCGAGCGCGGCCTGGATTTGGCCCGCAAAGCGCAGGCGGCGCATGCGCTCCGCGCGCTCTTCCGCGTAAGGCCTGAAATCCGGCGCGGCGCCCGGCGCGGTTTCTTTCAAAATGTCGGAAACGATGCGCACGTCGCGATACGTGATCGAGAGGCCCAGGCCGTTGATCGGATCATTCCATCCCGCGGCGTCGCCGATCAGCACGGCGCCAGGCGCAAACGGCGCATCGGTCCAGGAATCGTTGTTGAAATACGACAGGAGCGGCCCCGCCGGCGCGCCGTCGGCGATGGCGTGATTGCGCGGCGCAGAGCGCATGCGGAACGCGTCGAGAAAGCGCCGCGCGCCGTCGGGTCCGATGAAGCGGCCCTTCTCGTGCAGCGCATAACCGCCATACACGCGCACGCGTCCGCCGCCCTGCGGAAACGCGAGAAAGCCGAAATCGCCTTCGGTGCCGATCGCTTGGCGGTCCTCGCTCCAGCCGTCGACGGCGTCCACCAGCAGCCCGGCGAACCAGTGATGCGGTTTGTCCTGGTGCAGCGCGACGCGCGCGGCTTCGCGCACGAGCGACACGCGCCCTTCGGCGCCGACGATAAGCTCCGCCTGCGCGGCGCGCTGTTCGCCGTCCTGCACATAAAGCACGCTGCGATCGGCGAGATCGACCGACAGCACGTCGACGCCGCGATGCGCTTCGGCGCCGGCGCGCACGGCTTCGTCAAACAAGGTCTGGCAATGCAGCGGGTGGCCGAGGCACAAGGGCCCCGGCACGCCGGCCGCGAACACGCCAAGCCCCAGAAGCGCCGCCTCAGCGCGCGCCGGATCGCGGCTTTCGTCATAGGTGACGTGCTCGGTCAGGTGGTGCCCGCCCGCCGCGCGCAGCAGATCGTAAAGGCCGAGCCGCTGCGTCTCCGCGACGCCCCACGGCGCGATCCATTCGCCGCGCACGCGGTCCGCATAGGCGCGCGATTTCTCCAGCA
>CAZMRN010000325.1:0-3105 GCA_964568575.1 uncultured Caulobacteraceae bacterium | reverse complement strand
GACGCCGAGCGCGGCCTCGGCGCGCCAGCCGTCGGGCAGGTCTTCGGCGGTCTCCAGGCGCGGCTGCGCCACCCAAGCGGCGCGGCGCGCGATCGGGCGCTCGATATAGATTTCCGAATCCGACACCTGCACGCCGTTCCGCTGGCCGTAGCCGGAGGTCACGATCTCCTGCCCGTTCTCCGGCGCGATCCAGGCCGCCGCGGCGGCGGGGCCCGCTGCGCAGACGGCCGGGGCTGCAGCCGCCAGCCGGGTTAGGAATCGTACCCGGGCAGATGGCGATCCAGCAGCCGCAGCAGGCCGGGCCATGCCAGCCGGCTGATGCCGGCCATCGAGCCGCCGATCTGGCCGCGCACCTCGGCCTGCGCGGCCTCGGGCGCAATAAGGACATGGTCGCGACCAACCGACAGCGCCATCACCTGCTGCGCACATGCCCGCTCCAGATAAAAGATGCCCATGAAGGCTTCCGCCGCGCTCGCCCCCACCGAGAGCGTGCCGTGATTGCGCAGGATCATCAGCTTCTTGTCGCCGAGATCCTTCACCAGCCGCTCGCGCTCGTCGAGGTTCAACGCAATGCCTTCGTAATCGTGATAGGCCACCATCGGCCCCGCGATCAGCGCGTGCTGCGACAGCGGCAACAGGCCGTCCTTCTGCGCGGCGACCGCAACGCCCTGGTCGGTGTGCAGGTGCATCACGCACAGCGCGTCTTCGCGCGCGGCGTGGATCGCGGAATGGATGGTGAAGCCGGCCGGATTGATGAAATACGGCGTCGGCGCGACGATCGTCCCCTCCAGATCGACCTTCACCAGGCTCGATGCGGTGATCTCCTCGAACAGGAGGCCGTACGGGTTGATCAGGAAATGGTGCTCCGGCCCCGGCACGCGCATCGACAGATGCGTGAAGATCATGTCGTCCCAGCCGTAATGGGCGACGAGCCGATAGAGCGCGGCGAGCTCCACCCGCGCCTGCCATTCCTCCGCGCTGACGCGCGCCTTGACGGATTGGGCGCCGAGATCGTCGGCCATGGCGTTTCTCCCTGCTTTGTCCCCGTATGCTAACGCCCTTGCAGGCGGGCGGAAACACCTTCCATCTAATTGAGAGCGCGTCGGCCAAGGGCGGGAACCGGCTTGGGCGGCGATCGCACGCTTTTCTAACCTCGCCGTGGTTTGCTGCGGAGCCGTCATGAAGATCGCGTTCACCGCCAGCGCCCGGCCGGAGGCGCAGGAAAGCCTGCGCCGCCTGCGTCATCTCTATGGCGAGGCCGGCGAGGCGCAGGCCGACGTCGTCGTCGCGATCGGCGGCGACGGCGCCATGCTCGACGCCCTGCGCCGGCGGCTCACCGACCGCAAACCGGTTTATGGCATGAACCGCGGCACGGTCGGATTTCTCATGAACGAGTATTCCGAGGTCGATCTCGAAACGCGGGTGGCCAAGGCCGAGGCGGTGAAGATCCGCCCGCTGATCGCGGTGGCGCGGACGCTGTCGGGCCAGACCGTCAAGGCGCACGCCATCAACGAGGTGTCGCTGCTGCGCCAGACTGCGCAAAGCGGGCGCCTGCGCATCCTGGTGGACGGCGCCGAACGCCTGGCCGAGCTGGTCTGCGACGGGGCGCTGGTGGCGACGCCGGCCGGCTCCACCGCCTACAACCTCTCCGCCCACGGGCCGATCCTGCCGATCAACGCGCGGCTTCTGGCCTTGACCCCGATCAGCGCCTTCCGCCCGCGGCGCTGGCGCGGAGCGCTTTTGCCGCAAAGCGCGCGCGTGCGCTTCGACGTGCTCGAACCCGATCGCCGCCCGGTCAGCGCCGCGGCCGACAATATCGAGACGCGCGACGTCGTCAGCGTCGAGGTCCACGAAGACCCAGGCGCCTCCCTCACCATGCTGTTCGACGCCGGCCACGCCCTGGACGAGCGCATCCTGCGCGAGCAGTTCAGCGTCTGACGGCGTCAACCAAATGTTGACCGGTTCGTGGGAGGCTCGCGGGTTGGAGCAACCTGGACCGATCCCATGAGCCGTGACGCGGCGCCCGCCCGGCCGAAGCCGGTCCTGTTCGACGAAGACGCCATCGCGCGCGCGGAAGCGAAGCTGCGCGACTTGAGCGTCGAGTTCGACGTGTGGATGGCGGAAGAAATCGACAAGCTGCATCACGCGCGCCTCGCCGCGCGCGAGGCCGGCTGGAGCGACGCCGCGCTCGACGCCCTGTTCGCCGCCGCGCACGACGCAAAAGGCCTCGGCGCGACCTATGATTATCCCCTCGTCACCGAGATCGCCGGCTCGCTGTGCCGCATGATCGAGACGCCCGAGGCGCGCCTGATCGCGCGCCGGCGCCTGCCGCTGATCGACGCGCATGTGGAGTCCATGCGCGCGGCCGTGCGCGACCGGGTGAAAACCTGCGACCATCCCATCGGCCAGGCGCTGCTGCGCGAACTGCGCCGCCACGTCGAGGCGCTGGGGCTCGGGGCGTAGGGCGTTGCTGCTGGCGGCTGCGCTCTCACCCCTCATCCGTCTTGCCGCTTCGCGGCAATCCACCTTCTCCTACAAGGGGAGAAGGAGAAGCGCCCGGTCCTTCTCCCCTTGTGGGAGAAGGTGGCCCGAAGGGCCGGATGAGGGGTGACTGCGAAGTCGTTTCCAAAATCAAAAACAACCCCAGGCCCCGCCTACGGCCGATTGCCGTCGAGCGGCTCGCGCGTCACGCTATAGCCCGCTTCCGCCGGGATCGTTAGCATCATCGCCCCATCCTCGCGCACGATCTGCGGCTCCACCGTCACGATCCTGCGCGCTTTGGCCTGCGCCAGCGCTTCGCTGGAATTCGCCGCTTTGGCCAACAATTCCACATTCATGCGGGTGGGGAAGATGATCGTGCGCGCGCCCGATTTCGCCTGCGCCAGCGCATCGTGCGGCGCGATCCACACCGCATCGACCGCCTCGCCGCCGTCGCACGCCTCTTCCTGATCTTCCGGCGTGACCGCCAGATAGAAATGCGTGTCGAAGCGCTTGGGCATGCCTTTGGGCGTGATCCAATGGGCGAACGGCGTCAGCGCATCGAGCGCCAGCACAAGGCCAGCGTCGCGCACCGCGGCGAGGAAGCTGGCTTCGCCGCGCGCGATC
>CAZMRN010000324.1:2851-3113 GCA_964568575.1 uncultured Caulobacteraceae bacterium | reverse complement strand
CGGTCTCGAAGGCCGCGCCCACGGTTGCGACGTCGGAGGCCTCGGCCGCCTCGCGCGCCGGCACGCTGGCGGCCAGAAGCGCCGCCATGGCCGCGATTGTGGCCAGGCCGGCGCCTAAACCCGCGCGGCGAATCCATGGCCTCATTGCATCGCCTCCGCTTGCCGTGGGCCCGCGGGACCGCCTAAGCATGATCGCTTCACTGCGTTCGCCGCGGCCCGCGACCCTGGCCGTGGCGGTGGCACCGGTCGCGCTGCCGGAGGT
>CAZMRN010000324.1:0-2841 GCA_964568575.1 uncultured Caulobacteraceae bacterium | reverse complement strand
GCAGGATCGCGGCTTTATCCAACGTTTCCTCCCTGGTCTCCACATCAATGTTCCATGGTTCGATCCCCGCCCTCGTCACGCCGATGCGCGAGGGCGCACTTGACGAAAAAGCCTTGTCCAGCCTGGTCGAGCGCCATGTCGATTTGGGGTCGCACGGGCTGGTGGTCGTCGGCACGACGGGCGAAGCGACGACGCTTTCCGACGTGGAACACGAACGTGTGATCGCGTGTGCGGTCGAGGCTGCGCGCGGCCGCATTCCCGTGATCGCTGGATGCGGCGCGCCGGGCACGGATGATTCGATTGCGCTGGCGCGCACGGCCAAGCGCGTCGGCGCCGATGCGGCGCTGATCGTGACGCCCTATTATGTGCGGCCGACGCAGGAAGGACTGGTCGCCCATTACACGGCGATCAACGCCGCGGTGCAGATCCCGATCATTCTTTACAATGTGCCGTCGCGCACCGGCGTCGACCTTTTGCCGGAAACCGTCGCGCGCTTGGCCGCCTTGCCCAACGTGATCGGCTTGAAGGACGCTAGCCGCGACCTCGAGCGTGTGGCGCGGCATCGCGCTTTGTGCGGCGAGGCGTTTTTGTTGTTGTCCGGCGAGGATGGTTCGGCGCTGGCGTTCAACGCCGCCGGCGGCGACGGCTGCATCTCGGTCACGGCCAACGCCGCGCCGGAGGCGTGCGCGCACCTGCAGACCGCGACGCTCGCCGGCGATTACGCCCGCGCGCGTCAGATCAACGCCAAACTCGTTTTGCTGCATCGCGCGATGTTTTGTGAAGCGAGCCCGGCGCCGGCGAAATACGCCGTCTCGCTGCGCGGCTGGTGTTCGCCGGAAGCGCGCTTGCCGATCGCGCCGCTTAGCGAGGCTGGGCGCGCAGAAGTCCGCGCTGCGATGCAGGCGGCAGGGATCGATATAGGCGCATGAGCGAGGCCAAGGGCGCCGCCAAGCTGGTCGCGGAAAACCGGCGCGCGCGGTTCGATTATCTGATCGAGGAGACCCTCGAGACCGGGATCCAATTGCTGGGCACCGAAGTGAAGGCTCTGCGCGCCGGCCGGGCCAATATCGCGGAGAGTTATGCGAGCCCGGAGCGGGGCGAATTATTTCTCGTCAACGCGCACATCCCCGAATACGCGCCGGCCTCGCAATTCAATCACGAGCCGCGCCGGCCCAGAAAGCTTCTGGTGAAGCGGCGCGAACTCAACAAATTGTTCGGCGCGGTGGAGCGCGAGGGGCGCACGCTGGTGCCGCTGAAGCTCTATTTCAATGAGCGCGGCGTGGCGAAGCTCGAACTGGCGCTGGCGCGCGGCAAGAAGGCGCATGACAAGCGCGCAGCGACGAAAGACCGCGAATGGAAGCGCAACCAGGCGCGGCTGTTGCGCGACCGCGGCTAACGCTCGTCGCAAATCGCGCGGGCGCGGGCGAACACCTGTTCGAACATCTCGGTCGTCAGCCGCTTCGTCTGCGTGTTGTAGCGCGAGCAATGATAGCTGGAGAGCAGTATGCGGCCGCCGGGCAGCGCGGCTTCGGCGCCATGGGCGAATTTCGCGTCCGCGGGCTTGAGCCCGTGGGCGCGCAGCACGCTCTCATGCGCGATGGACCCGAGCGCCAGCACCACGCGCAGGTGCGACGACGCCGCCAACCGCGCCGCAAGGAAGCGTCGGCAGGTCGTGATTTCGGCGGGCGTCGGCTTGTTGTCCGGCGGCGCGCAGCGCACGGCGTTGGTGATCATCGCGCCGGTGAGCGACAGCCCGTCGCCGGGATCGGCGGCGTAGGTTCCCTGCGCAAAGCCGAATTTAGACAGCGTGGCGTAGAGAAGATCGCCGGCATAATCGCCGGTGAACGGCCGCCCGGTGCGATTGGCGCCGGTGCGGCCCGGCGCAAGGCCGACGACGAGCAAGCGCGCCTGCGCGTCGCCGAAAGAGGGCGCCGGTCCGTTGAACCAGGCGGGTTCGCGCCGCGCATTGTCGGCGCGATAGGCGACCAGCCGCGGGCACAGGGCGCAATCGCGCGGCGCTTCCGGCGGGGCGCTCACGCGTCGTCGGCGGGATCGAGGTCGTCGTCGTAGCGCGGTCCGCGCTCGCGGGGAGGGCGCCCGATCAGCGGCGCAAGCTCGGTGAGGTCGATGAAGGAATCGGCCTGCCGGCGCAGCTCGTCGGCGATCATCGGCGGGTTGGAGCGGGTCGTCGAGACCACCGTGACACGGACGCCCTTTCGCCGCAGCGCCAGCACCAGCGACACGAAATCGCCGTCCCCGGAGAACAGAAACACGTGGTCGCACCAGGCGGCCGCCTCGAGCATGTCGACCGCGATGTCGACGTCCATGTCGCCCTTGAAGCGGCGCCGGCCCATCTGATCGGTGAATTCGCGCGCCGGCTTCGTGACCACGGTGAAGCCGTTATAGTCGAGCCAGTCGACGAGCGGGCGGATGGGCGAGAAGTCCTGGTCTTCAACGATGGCCGTGTAGTAATTGGCCCGGATGAAGCGGCCCGCACGGCGAAACTCATCCAGCAATTTCTTGTAATCGATGTCGAAGGCGAGGCCGCGGGCGGCCGAGTACAGATTGGCGCCGTCGATAAAGAGGGCGATGCGTTCGTCAGGGTGGATGGCGCGCTCGAGCACGTTGGGCATTGAATCAGGAGCCTTGAGGATTTGAGGGCCGGAGACTTACCCCAATCGACGGGCGGTTCCACCGGGCCGCTGGCGGTGGTGGCGCTCGGCGCCAATCTGCCGCACCGCGGCCTGGCGGGGGCGGCGCTTCTGGCGGCGGCGACGGAAGCCGTGGCGGCGGCGGGGTTTCGCGTTCAGGCGCGCTCAAGCGTGTGGACCAGCCCGGCCT
>CAZMRN010000323.1:0-3114 GCA_964568575.1 uncultured Caulobacteraceae bacterium | reverse complement strand
CGTCTCCCGAAAAGCGCCAGCCGTGATACGGGCATTCCACGGTGACGCGCCCGTCCGTTTCGACCTGGCGGCCCGCGCTCAACGGCACCGCGCGGTGCGGGCAGATGTCGCGCAGCGCGAAGGCTGCGCCGTCGCCGCCGCGGCCCAGCAACACGGGCTCGCCCAGGATCTCGCGCCGAAACATGCCGCCGGGCTTCAGCTCGGCGGCGGTTGCGGCGAAGTACCAAAGGTCCTTCACGGGTTCGGTCATGACTGAGCCAGATACATCAGCCAGCCGATGCCCCAAAACCCCGCTGCTGCAGATCCGATCACGCCCGCAATGCAGGCGAGCGTCGCCGCCCCAGCCCGCAGGCGCGCCATCGGCGGTCGCGCGCGGCTAAACGCGGGCCCGGCTGCGCGCAGCGCCAGGATCGAGAACAGCCCAATCCCGCCCAGCGCCAGGATGAAGATCATCGCTTGCGCGAGAACGATCATTGGGCCGCAATCGCCGCAGCGGCCGCGTCGCGCGCGCGCACGCCTACGACGCTCCGTCGCGGACGAGTTCGGCGTAGAACGCGGCCATACGGCCCAGATTGTCGATGCGCATGCGTTCTCCGGTGCCGTGGATGCGGCCCAGTTCGCTCTGCTGCGACCACATCGGCGCGAAGCGATAGACGTTCTCGGCCACGCCTGCGAAGTGCCGCGAATCCGTTGCTCCCAGCACCAGCATCGGCGCAACCGGCGCGCCTTCCGGCGCAAAGCGCCGCGCGGTCGCCGCAAGCAGACGATATGAGTCAGACTCCGTCGACGACACCGGCGAGGGATTGTTCGGCGCGCCGTGCGGTTCGATCGTTACGCCTTCGATCCCAGCGACCGCGGCGCGAAGATGCGCAAGGGCGGACTCCACCGTGTCGCGTGGATGCAGCCGCAAATTCACCAGGGCGCGCATCTCCTGCGGCAGCACGTTTTCCTTAGTCCCGCCGGAAAACACCGTCGGCGCGATCGTCGTGCGCAACAGCGCGTCGCCCGATGGAGTCGCCGCGGTCTGGCGTTCGATCGCGCCGCGAAACGCCCACTGATTAGCGATAGCGAGGCGCGTCATATAGGGCAATTGCGGCGCGAGGGTCTCAAGGAGCGGCCCGGCGGGGCCGTCGTCCAGGCCGCCGGGAAACGGATTCGCCCGCAGCGCCAGGATCGCGCGCGACAGCCGTTCGGCGGCGGTGTCTTGCGGCGGCATCGACGAATGTCCGCCGGCGCCGCGCGCGGTGACCGCGACGGTCATGTAGCCCTTCTCGGCGACGCCGATCAGCGCCACGGGCCCGCCGGTGAGCGGAAAATCCTCAACGACCGCCATGCCCTCGTCGAGCACGAACCAGGGGCGAATGTTGCGTGATTCCAGAACCGTCGCGATGGCGCGCGCGCCGCCGCCGAGCGTCTCTTCATCATGGCCGAAGGCGAGCATGATGGTGCGACGCGGCGCAAAGCCTTGCGCCAGCAGCGCCTCCATCGCTTCGAGAATGGCGATCAGCGAGCCTTTGTTGTCGACTGCGCCGCGGCCCCACACATAGCCGTCGGCGACCATGCCCGAAAACGGCGGATGCTCCCAATCGGCTTCGGTGCCGTCCTCGACCGGCACGACATCCTGGTGCGCGAGCAGAAGGATCGGCGCCAGGGCCGCGTCTGCGCCTCGCCAGGTGAACAACAGGGAATGCCCGGCGACGATCTCGTGCTGCATGGCGGCGTGCACGCGCGGATACTCGCGGGCGAGCAGCACGTGCAGCGCCTGAAACGCGGCGGGATCCTCCACCACGCCTTCGGTGCGCGAGATCGTCCGGATCTGGATCGCGGCGCCCAAGCGGCGCGCCGCGGCGTCGCTGTCCACTGCGATCGCGGCCCCTGCAGCGGCGGCCTCCGCGACGGGCGCTGTAGGCGCGATCTGCGCGGTGCGATAAACCATGACGCCCGCAACCGCGCCCAGCGCGAGCAAGAGCGCGCCTACGCCGCCCAAAATCCATCGCCACATAAGCCCGCCTCCCGCGCATCAGCCGGCATAAGGCTTCGCACGGCGCGCGCCGTCAATCAGGGGCTAGCCCCGCGCGGCGCTGGCCTCCAGCACGTCTTCCAGCGTGCGCAAGCCCGAGCGCGGCGCGCTGACGAGCACCGCCATGTTTCCGGGCGCGTGCTTGTTGTCGAGCATCTTCTCGTGCGCGTCGGGGATTTTGTCCCACGGGAACACTTCCGACATGCACGGATCGATGCGGCGATCGATGACGAGCTGATTGGCCTGGCTGGCGTGATAGAGGTGCGCGAAGTGCGAGCCCTGCACGCGTTTCTGGCGCATCCACAGGAAGCGCGCGTCCATCGTCAGATTGAAGCCCGTCGTGCCGGCGCAGATCACGACCATGCCGCCGCGCTTGACCACGAACACCGAGACCGGAAACGTCGATTCGCCGGGATGTTCGAACACGATGTCGACGTCCTTGCCGCCGGTGTGCTCCCAGATCGCTTTGCCGAACTTGCGGCTCTCGCGCATGTAATCGGCAAATTCCGGGCCGTTGACCTTCGGCAGCTGGCCCCAGCATTTGAACTCGTTGCGATTGAGCACGGCCTTCGCGCCCATCGACATGACGTACTCTTTCTTGTCTTCCGATGAGACGACGCCGATCGCGTGCGCGCCAGACACCGCGCACAATTGCACGCCGAACACGCCCAAGCCGCCGGACGCCCCCCACACCAGCACGTTCTGGCCCGGGCGGATCACGTTCGGGCGCCAGCCGAACAGCATCCGATACGCGGTCGCCAGCGTCAGCACATAGCAGCCCGCCTCCTCCCAGGTGAGGTGCTTCGGGCGGGCCATGAGCTGGCGCGCCTGGACGCGGCAGAATTGCGCGAACGAGCCGTCCGGGGTCTCATAGCCCCAGATGCGCTGGCTCGGCGAAAACATCGGGTCGCCGCCGTTGCACTCTTCGTCGTCGCCGTCGTCCTGATTGCAGTGAATGACGACCTCGTCGCCCGGCTTCCAGCGCTTCACCTTCGGGCCGACCGCCCAGACGATGCCCGACGCGTCGGACCCCGCGATGTGATAGGGCTGCTTGTGGCCGTCGAGCGGGCTGATCGACTCGCCGAGCGACGCCC
>CAZMRN010000322.1:2891-3131 GCA_964568575.1 uncultured Caulobacteraceae bacterium | reverse complement strand
CGATCATGTGCGCGACGCGCCGGATGCAGCGCCGCTGCGCATCGCCCGCGGCGCCGTCGCGTTCGAGCGCGTGAGTTTCTCCTATGGCGATGCGCCGGCGCTGCAGGACGTGTCGTTCGAGGCGACGCCGGGACAGACCTTGGCGCTCGTCGGCCCTTCCGGCTCAGGCAAGTCCACGATCTTCAATCTCATTCCGCGCCTCTACGACCCCACCGCCGGCGCCGTGCGGATCGACGGGCA
>CAZMRN010000322.1:1510-2783 GCA_964568575.1 uncultured Caulobacteraceae bacterium | reverse complement strand
TGATCGAAGCGGCCAAGGCCGCCGCCGCGCACGATTTCATCACCCGCCTGCCGCAAGGCTACGACACCCTCGTCGGCGAACGGGGCGCTGCGCTCTCCGGCGGCGAGCGCCAGCGCATCGCGCTCGCCCGCGCCTTCCTGCGCGACGCGCCGATCCTGTTGCTCGACGAGGCGACGAGCGCGCTCGACGCGGAAAGCGAAGCCGCGGTCCAGGCCGCGCTCGCCCGCCTGTCGCGCGGACGCACGACGCTGGTGATCGCGCACCGCCTGTCCACCATTCGCGGGGCGGATCGGATTCTCGTCATCGATCGCGGCCGCATCGTGGAGGACGGCGCGCATGACGATCTCGTGCGCCGCGGCGGCCTCTATGCGCGGCTGAGCGCGTTGCAGACCGATCCGGCATAAGTTGATTGGACGCGTGCGCGGCGCTGGCGTAACCCTCATCCTGCGACGCCGCGGGGGGACTTGAAGCGACCCTTCAACCCGACGGAGTTCGACCATGACCGGAAAGCATTCCGCACCGAACGGCGACCAAGCCGAGGCGCCCGCCAGCGCGTTCAATCAAGCCGCGTTGAACCAGGCCGCGCAATCGTTCCGCTTGACCCAGCGCCTCGCCATGGAGGCCGCGCAATTCTGGTCGCGCCGCATGCGCGCCTACGCCGACCAATTGGAGACGCTGTCGGCTTGCCAGGAGCCGCGCGACTTCTGGGCCGCGCAGCAGAGCTTTCTCGAGCGGATGCGCAGCGATTACGTGGCCGAGAACGACGCGGTGCGCCGTCTCTTGAAGGACAATGCGCCCGCAGCGCAGGCCCGAACGCAGCGCCCGCCGCGCGCCGGCGCCGACGCGACGCATTAGCGGCGCTGCGCAAAACGGCGCGCGCAGGATAAGGTCTCGGCGACTCAAACCGGGGGATCGCCGAATGCTGTCGCGCGCGTGCAAGATCGTCGCCACGCTGGGGCCCGCCAGCGAGGCGCCGGACAGGCTCATCATCCTGCTGGAGGCTGGCGTCGATTGCTTCCGGCTGAATTTCAGCCATGGGACGCACGCCGAGCACGCGCGCCGCTATCGCGCCGTGCGCGAGGCCGAACAGCGCGTCGGCCGGCCGGTAGCGGTGTTCGCCGATCTGCAGGGACCCAAAATCCGCGTCGGGCCGTTCGTCAACGGCGGCGTCGCCCTGCGCTTCGGCGACGTCAAACGCATCGAGGCCTCCGACGCGCCCGGCGACGACTCGGTGATCCGCATTCCCCACCCCGAGATCGTAGCCGCGCTGCAA
>CAZMRN010000322.1:1179-1479 GCA_964568575.1 uncultured Caulobacteraceae bacterium | reverse complement strand
AATTCGACGACGGCAAGGTGCAGATGACGGTCGTGGCGGTCGACGCAGGCGGCGTCGAGGCGCGCGTCGATTACGGCGCCGAACTGAAAAGCCAGAAGGGGCTGAACCTGCCCACCCGCCGCATCCCGATTTCCGCCCTGACCGACAAGGACCGCGCCGACCTCGCCTATGCGTTGGAGCTCGGCGTCGATTTCATCGCGCTGTCGTTCGTGCAAAGCGCCGAGGATGTGAAGGAGGCGCGCGCCGCCATCGGCGACCGCGCCGGGATCATCGCCAAGATCGAAAAACCGGCCGCGTTGG
>CAZMRN010000322.1:0-1055 GCA_964568575.1 uncultured Caulobacteraceae bacterium | reverse complement strand
ATTCGCACCGCGCGCGCCGCAGGCCGGCCGGTGATCGTGGCCACCCACATGCTAGAGAGCATGATCGACGCGCCCACGCCGACGCGCGCGGAAGCCTCCGACGTCGCCACCGCCGTCTATCAAGGCGCCGATGCGGTGATGCTCTCGGCTGAAAGCGCGGTCGGCCGCCATCCCGCCACGGCGGTGGCGATCATGGACCGCATCATCAAGGCGGTGGAGGCCGATCCCGAGCACTGGTCCGGGCTGTCGCGCGACATGACGCGGCCGGAGCCGACCACCGCCGATGCGATCGCGCTGTCGGCGCGCGAGATCGCCGAGGTGCTCGATTGCGCCGCGGTGGTGGCCTACACCTCAACCGGCTCGACCGCGCACCGGCTGTCGCGGGAGCGGCCGCGCTGCGGCGTGCTGGGGCTGACGCCGAACGTCGCCACCGCGCGGCGGCTCGCCTTGTCCTGGGGCGTGCGCTCGGTGGTGACGGACGACGCGCTGTCGATGGAGGACATGGTCGCCAAGGCCGAAGCGGCGGTGCGCGCGCTGCGCGTCGCCAAGCGCGAAGACCGCGTCGTGATCACCGCCGGAATCCCCTTCGGACGCCCCGGAAAAACCAATACGATCAGGCTCATCCGCCTGGATTGAGGGCCACCGCCGGCGTCTGCGCTGATGCGCCGAGGCCACATTCCGCCACAAAAGGTTCGCGTGCTGGACGAGTTCACGAGACTCGCGTCAACCATTCGGTAATGTCCGCTGGGGCGTGGACTTTAAAGGGGCTGAACCATGGACGCAGCAATCCTCCTCTATGCCGAGGGCGATCGATCCAGCGCCGACGCGCTGGCCGCGGCCCTGCCGCGCACGCGCGTCATGAAGGTCGGGGTCGCCGCCGGCGACGCGCCGATCGCCTTTGGGCCCCACCTGCCGCTGATTTTCGTCTGGAGCCGTCGCGCCGAGGCCGCGCGCCTGCAGCTGAGCTTCGCGGCCATCGCGCGCGCCCATGCCGGCGACGTGGTCATCGCCGCAACCGATCACTCCGCGCCGCCGCAGAGCTTCGGCGTCGTGGT
>CAZMRN010000321.1:0-3135 GCA_964568575.1 uncultured Caulobacteraceae bacterium | reverse complement strand
AGGGCGATGCGTCGCGCGCCGCATCGCAAGAACGTGCCGACCCCGCACCTGCCGCCGCGCCGCGCGATCTCGCCGCCTTCTTCGATTGCGCCGCGCGCGAGGGATTGACGCTGGTGTCGGCGCACCGCGCGGGGCCTGCGCCGGGCTTTGCGGAGAATGCGATCGAAACAATGCGCAACACGCTCGCGCAGACTCCGCACGCCGCGCTCGAGATCGACGTGCAGCGCACGGCCGATGGCGCGCTCGTGCTGATGCACGACGACACGGTGAACCGCACAACGACTGGGCGCGGCGCGGTGCGGGAGATGACGCTCGACCAAGTCCGCGCGCTGCGTCTGCGCGACAATGACGGCCTGGCGCTCGATGCGCATCCCCCGACATTGCGCGAAGCGCTCGATGCGGGGCGCGATGCGATCCTGCAGCTCGACGTGAAACGCGGGACGCCGTTCGAGCAGGTAATCGACGAAGTGCGCGCAGCAGGCGCGCAGAACCGCGTCGTGATCATCACCTACAATGACGACGACGCGCTCATGGTGCAGCGCCTGGCGCCGGAGCTGATGCAATCGGCGTCAATCTTCGATGTCGACGATTTCGAGCGCTTGCGCAGCAAGGGGTTCGACGCATCCCACGCGCTCGCCTTCACCGGCGTGCGCGAGCCGAATGCGGCCTTGAACGCGGCGCTGCAGCAGGCGGGCGTGGAATCCATTTTCGGCACGCTCGGGCGCCCAGGCGAAAGCTGGGATTCACGTTTCGCCCGCAGCGGCCAGGATCAATACGCCGCCTTCGCCGAAACCGGCCTCGAAGTGATCGCGACCGATCGCCCGAGCGCTGCGACGCGCGCGCTCGGCGCCGCGGCGGACCCCACGATATGCTTGACGGCGGAGTGAACGATGAAAGCCATTCGCATCGAGCATACTGGCGGCCCGGAGGCGCTGCGCGTCGTCGATATCGCAGAGCCTGCGCCGGGCCCCGGCGAGATCCGCATCCGCCACGCCGCCATAGGCGTCAATTTCATCGACACGTATCACCGCACCGGCTTGTACCCGGTTCCGCTGCCGAGCGGGCTTGGCCTGGAGGGCGCAGGCGTTGTCGACGCGGTCGGCGAGGGCGTGACGCGATTCAAAATCGGCGATCGCGCGGCCTATTGCTCAGGTCCGATCGGCGCCTATGCCGAAGCGCATTGCGTGTCGGCGGAGCGCGCGGTGAAGCTGCCCGATGCGCTGGCCGAGGACATCGCAGCCGCATCGCTGCTCAAGGGCATGACGGCGCGTTATCTCTTGCGCAAGACGTTTCGCGTGGAGCCAGGCCATGTGGTCGTGATCCACGCGGCCGCCGGCGGCGTCGGACAAATCGCCGTGCAATGGGCGAAGCATCTCGGCGCCGTCGTCATCGCCGTGGTCGGATCCGACGACAAAGCCGCGCTCGCGCAACGGCTCGGCGCCGACCATGCGGTCGTTTCACCGCGAGAGAATATTTCCGAACGCGTGCGCGCCATCACGAACGGGGAGGGCGCTGACGTCGTCTATGACAGCGTCGGCAAGGACACGTACGAAAGCTCCCTCGACAGCCTAAAGCCGCTCGGCCTTCTCGTCAGCTATGGGAACGCCTCGGGGCCGGCGCCGGATGTGAAACCGCAAGTTCTTTCGGCGAAGGGCTCGCTGTTCTTCACCCGGCCGACGCTCTTCCACTATGTGCGCACCACCGCGCTGTTGGACGAAACGGCGCAAGATCTGTTCGGCGTCATCGGCGCAGGGATCGTATCGATCGCCGCGCCGACGGCCTATGCGCTCGACGACGCCGCGCAGGCGCATCGCGACCTTGAGGGTCGCCGCACAACCGGAAGCCTGGTGCTGAACCCCTAGACCGCGACCGCCTTCTGGTACGCTGGCCGCTGCTGCAAACGTTTCCAGTATCCGGAGACGTTTTGCGGCGCGTCAGCCATCAGTCCGAACAACGAGGCGAGATGCAGCGCATAGCCGACCATCACGTCGGCGGCGGTCATGTCGCGGCCGATGAGATAGTCGTTGGCGTCGCGGCCGCGAAGGGCGGCGTCGACCACAGCGAGCCGCTCCTTGAAGCGCTCGGCCGCATCCGGCACCAGGGCGGGGATGCGCTTGCTTTCCGGTCGCACCACGGAGTGTTGCGCGATGTCGGAAAGCGGCGGCGTCAGCGTGGCTTCGCCGGCGTGCAACCATTGCAAATAGGCGGGATAATCGGCGTCGGCGAGCGTCTTCTTGAACGGCGCCTTGCCGTACTTTTCGGTGAGGTATTGGCAGATGGCGCCAGACTCGACCATCCGCACGCCGCCGTCCTCGATGGCCGGCAGCGCGCCGAAAGGACTGACGCTCAAGAATTCATCGGCGCGCAAGGCGGCGGGATTGAACGGCGTGTGCTTCAATTCATAAGGCACGCCGAGCTCTTCCGCAATCCAAACCACGCGCAGCGAGCGCGCATGTTGGGCATGGTGGATTTTCAGCATCGCGCGCCTCCCTGTCGACGGTTCAGGTGTTCATGCTCTGGAAGAAGTCATCGTTGTTCTTCGACTGGCGCAGCTTGTCCAGAAGGAACTCGATCGCGTCTTGCGTGCCCATCGGATTGAGGATGCGGCGCAGAACGTACATTTTCTGCAGGTGTTCCTTCGGCGTGATGAGCTCCTCTTTCCGCGTGCCGGATTTGAGGATGTCCATCGCCGGGAAAATGCGCCGGTCGGCGACCTTGCGGTCGAGCACGAGTTCGGAATTGCCGGTGCCCTTGAACTCTTCGAAGATCACCTCATCCATGCGCGAGCCGGTGTCGATCAGGGCCGTGGCGATGATGGTGAGGCTGCCGCCTTCCTCGAGATTGCGCGCCGCGCCGAAGAAGCGCTTCGGCCGCTGCAGCGCGTTCGCGTCGACGCCGCCGGTCAAAACCTTGCCGGAGGAGGGAACGACCGTGTTGTAGGCGCGGCCGAGACGGGTGATGGAATCGAGCAGAATGACGACGTCCTTGCCATGCTCGGCGAGACGCTTGGCCTTCTCGATGACCATCTCGGCGACGGAGACGTGGCGCGTGGCGGGCTCGTCGAAGGTGGAGGACACCACCTCGCCCTTCACCGTGCGCTGCATGTCGGTCACTTCTTCCGGCCGCTCGTCGATC
>CAZMRN010000320.1:0-3136 GCA_964568575.1 uncultured Caulobacteraceae bacterium | reverse complement strand
ATCCGGCGCATCACGGCTGCTCCACCACCAGGATATCGACATCCGCCAGCGGCTGGCGCGCGGCCTTGAGCGGCTGATACTCGGGCGAGGTCCAGAAGCGCTCGATCGCGGCTTTGTTCGGCCACTCGGACACTACGATCGACGCGCCGTCGCCGTAGCCGCCCTCCAGGCTCGCAGCGCCGGGCGCGCGCACGATGTAGCGCCCGCCGAACGCCCCGATGAGCGCCGCGGTGGGCTTGCCGTATTCCTCCAGGAAGCGCGCGCGATCCTTCACACGCGCGACCACGATCATGTAAGCGGGCATTGGGGGTCTCCTGTGCGCGCACTTGCGGCGGCGCCGGGACTGGGCGAAAAGAACCGAGCGAAAAGATATACCAACTTCCCTGCCGGAGAAAAGCCGTGAAGCTTTTGCGCAGCGCCACGCTGACCGTGTCCGAC
This sequence comes from uncultured Caulobacteraceae bacterium, assembly GCA_964568575.1. Lineage (GTDB taxonomy): Bacteria > Pseudomonadota > Alphaproteobacteria > Caulobacterales > Aquidulcibacteraceae > RI-43. The sequence goes on along the minus strand of CAZMRN010000320.1, from coordinate 2,698 downwards.
CTCGCGCGCTCGCAGGCGCTCTATCGCGACTTTCTCGACCACACGACCGTCGAAAGCGGCGCGCTTGACGGCGACCTCGCTTCAGCGCTGGGTGCGCCCGGCGCTGCGGGCGCGCCGTACGCGGTGATGAAGCCGGCGAGCGGCGCGGAAATCTATCTGCGGCTCGTGCAGCAGCCGCCGCACCCCGATTTCGAACCGCTCAAGACCTATGGCTGGGCCGCCATCGAAATCTGCGTGCAGGATGTCCTCGCCGCGCACGAGCGGCTCAAGCCAAGCCCGTTCGAGGTGATCGGGCCGCCGCGCGAGATCGAGGGCCTGCCGGCGATCTATCCGATGCAAGTGAAAGGACCGGACGGCGAGATCGTCTATCTCACGCAAATCCGCTCCGATCTGCCGGCCTATGATCTGCCGCGCGCGGCAGCGCCGATCGACAAGCTCTTTATCTTCGTGCTCGCCTGTTCCGACATGCGCGCCTCGATCCGCTTTGCGGAAGAAAAGCTCGGCCTCGCGCTCGGCCGCGACATGGACATCGTCTACACGATGCTTGCGAACGCGTTCGGCACGCCGCACGAGCGGCTCTACACGATCTCCACCGTGATCCACGAGCGCGACGTGTTTCTCGAATTCGATCAATTGCCGCCGATGGCGCGCCCGCGCCCGGCGCACAAGGGCTTGCTGCCGCCGGGCGTGGCGGTGGGATCGTTGTCGATTCCGGATTTCGCCGAGCGCGTCGACCGTTTCGCCGATTGGCTGATCGCGCCGCCGGCGCAGCGCCCCGGCGCCGTCTATGACGGGCGTCGTGCAGCGACGATGCGCGGGCCGGATGGAACCCTGTTCGAACTCGTGGAAATGTGACGCGCGCCAGCGCGCGTCGGGGAAGGCATGGTCATGCGGCACGTGGTGCTGAAACACGCATTGAGCGCGCAGCCGCGCGCCGATGATTTCCAGATTCTGGAAACGCCGCCGCCCGCCTGTCCGGACGGCGGCGTGCGCGCGCGCGTCCTCTATGTATCGCTCGACCCTTATGTCGGATCGCGCCTGCGCGGACGGCACATGGGCGAAGCGCCGCCTGCGCCGATGCGTGAGCCCATCCCCGGCGCCTGCGTTGCGCAGGTGGTCGAAACGCGCACGCCCGACTTCGCCATCGGCGATGTCGTGCACACGATGGAGGGGGCCTGGGCCGACGAGATCGCGATCGCCGCCGGTCACGCGCGAAAGCTCGATCCCGCCATGGCGCCGCTGCAGGCCCATCTCTCCACGCTCGGCATGCCGGGATTGACCGCGTGGGCCGGCGTGACGCAACTCGCGCGCGTCAACGCCGGCGATATCGTTCTGGTCGACGCCGCCGCGGGCGCCGTGGGCGGCGCGGTGGGCCAAATCGCCAAGATCAAGGGCGCGCGCGCGATCGGCGTCGCGGGCGGGTCGGAAAAAGTTCGCCTTGTTGTAAACGATTACGGTTTCGACGCCTGCGTCGACTACAAAGCGCCGAATTGGGAGAAAGCGCTCGACGCCGCCCTGCCCGCGCCGCCGACGCTCTGCTTCGAGAATGTCAGCGTGGCGATGTTGACGACCATGTTGAGCCGCGCTGCGCCCTATGCGCGCGTGGTTCTGTGCGGCCTGGTCGATCAATATCATGCCGACGCGCCGCCCCCGCAAATTCCCGCCGGGCTCATCATCGGCAAGCGCGCGCAGGTGCTTGGCCTCGTCGTCTATGACTTTTACCGGCGCTGGAGCGACTTTCTCGCGGAAGCGGCACCGTGGGTGCGCGAGGGCCGTCTGCGCATCGCCGAGGATGTCGCGCATGGGCTGAACGGCGCGCCCGCCCTGTTCGAAAAGCTGATGCAGGGGCGCAATATCGGCAAGTGCATCGTCGCCGTCGCGGAGCCGTCGTGACGCGCGTTGCGCGTTTCTATGTGCGCGTCGGCGATCGCCTCGTCCATGGCCGGCGGATCGGCGAAGGGCCGCTGGTCGTGCTGCTGCATGGTTCGCCGCAATCCTCGCTCGCCGTCATGCCTATGGCGCGGGCGCTCGCCGCACGCGGCCTGACTGCGATCGCGCTCGACAATCCCGGCAACGGCTGTGCGCACCCATTGCCCGGCGCGCCGGAGGATGTCGCGGCTTATGGCGCAGCGCTTGGCGAAACGCTCGACGCGCTCGGCGTGGGGCGCGCGGCGTTCTACGGCTTTCACACGGGCGCCGCGCACGCCGCCGCTTTCGCGGCGCTGCATCCCGAGCGCGTCAGCGCGCTGCTGCTCGACGGCTTCGCCGTGTGGACGCCGGACGAGCGCGCAGATTTTCTCGCGCATTATCTGACGCCCTTCATCCCGAGCTGGGACGGCGCGCATCTCGCCTGGCTCTGGGCCCGCATGGAGACGCAATCGGTCTTCTTTCCCTGGTATGCGCACACGCGCGCGCACCTGATGGACAACCACGAAACGCCGCCGCCTGAAGCGATCCACGCCAACATCCTCGATTTTCTGCGCGCCGGCGACGGCTATCGGGCGCCCTATGCGTCGGCGTTTCACGCCGATGGCGTTGCGATGGCGGCGGCGCTGCGCAGCGAAACGCTGATCTGCGCCGGCGCGCGCGACCCGCTGTGCGCGCACCTGGATCGGCTCACGCATCTGCCCGACGGCGTCGCGTTGCAGCGCTTCGACCGCGATCGCGACAAGGCCATCGCCGTCATGGCGGATTGGTT
>CAZMRN010000319.1:2571-3137 GCA_964568575.1 uncultured Caulobacteraceae bacterium | reverse complement strand
AAGCGATCGCCGAGGCGGCGGCCATTCTGGCGCGCGGCGGGCTCGTCGCGACGCCGACCGAAACGGTCTACGGCCTCGCCGCAGACGCCACCAATCCTCACGCGGTCGCCCGCCTCTACGCGGCCAAGGGCCGCCCGCATTTCAATCCGCTCATCGCGCATGTGCGCGATGCGCACGCCGCGCGCGCTTGCGGAACGTTTTCAGCGGCGGCGGACGCGCTCGCGGCGGCGTTCTGGCCTGGGCCGTTGACGCTCGTGGTTCCGCGCCGCAGCGACGGCGCCGTGTGCGAACTGGCCTGCGCGGGGCTCGATACGATCGCGCTGCGCGCGCCCGATCATGCGGTCGCGCAAAGTTTGCTCGCCGCGTTCGGCAAGCCGATCGTTGCGCCGAGCGCGAACCTTTCCGGCCGCGTCAGCGCCACGCGCGCAGAGCATGTCGCGGCCGATTTCGCCGATGCGGTCGATCTCATCCTCGATGCGGGGCCAAGCGCGCACGGCGTGGAATCGACGATCATCGGCTGCACCGGCTGTTCCGGCGGAGGGACAACGGCGCTGTGGCTGGCCGCG
>CAZMRN010000319.1:0-2561 GCA_964568575.1 uncultured Caulobacteraceae bacterium | reverse complement strand
CTGCACCGGCGCTGCGCCCTCTTTGCTGCGCCCCGGCGCCATCCCGCGCGCGGCGATCGAAGCGATCGTCGGCGCGTTGGCGGCGGCGGGCGCGGGCGTCACGGCGCCAGGCCAATTGGCGTCGCACTACGCCCCGCGCGCGCGGCTGCGCCTCGATGCGGACGCGCCTCATCCAGGCGAGGCCTATCTCGGTTTCGGCGGCTATGCGGCGCCCGGCGCGCCGAACCTGTCCCCGCGCGGCGACTTGGCGGAAGCGGCGGCGAACCTCTACGCGATGTTGCGCGCGCTCGACGCCGAGGGGCCTCAAGCGATCGCTGTCGCGCCGATCCCGCAAGGCGGCCTCGGCGAGGCGATCCGCGATCGCCTGACCCGCGCCAGCGCGCCGCGCGGCGCGTCGTGATAGACTTGGCGTCATGACAACGCTCGACCAGCTCGCGGACCGTTTGGCGACCCTGCTCGGCCCTCGCGGCTTCACGCAAGACCCCGCAGCGCTTGCGCCGCGCCTTGAAGAATGGCGCGGGCGCCATCACGGGCGCACGCCCTTCATGATCGCGCCGGCGACCACAGCAGAGGTCGCAGCGTGCGTGCGCGCCTGCGCCGAAGCGGGCGTCGCGATCACGCCGCAGGGGGGCAATACCGGGCTTGTCGGCGGGCAGATTCCGCAGGGCGAGGCGCTGTTGTCGCTGCACCGGATGACCGCGATCCGCGCCGTCGATCCGATCGACGATGCGCTCGTGGCCGAAGCGGGCGCGCCCCTCGTGCGCGTGCAGGAGGCCGCGGCGGCGGTCGACCGGCTGTTTCCCCTGAGCCTTGCGAGCCAGGGCTCGGCGACGATCGGCGGGCTGATCTCGACCAATGCGGGGGGCGTGCACGTGCTGCGCTACGGCATGATGCGCGACCTCACCTTGGGGCTCGAAGCTGTTTTGCCGAACGGCGAAATTTTCCACGGCCTGAAAAGCTTGCGCAAGGACAATACGGGTTACGATCTCAAGCAGCTTCTGATCGGCGCGGAAGGCACCCTTGGCGTCGTCACCGCCGCCAGCCTGAAACTGTTCCTGCGGCCGCGCGGCCACGAGGTCGCCTTGTGCGCCGTCGACGACGCGCCGCGCGCCATCGCGCTTCTGCATCACGTGAAGGCGCGCACCGGCGCGGTCTCGGCCTTCGAGATCATGAACCGCGAGAGCGTCGCGATGACCGTGCGCAACGTGCCTGGCCGGCGCGATCCGTTCCCCGATGCGCCCTTCATTGCCCTGATCGAACTGGAGGCGGCGCAAAGCGCGGGCCTGCGCGCGCTCTTGGAAGCGACGCTCGCTGAGGCGATGGATGCGGGGCTCGCACGCGATGCGCTCATCGCGGAAACCGAGCGCGACGCGCGAGCGTTCTGGGCGCTGCGCGAGGACATGTCCGCGGGCCACAAGCCGGAAGGCGCGCAGATCAGCAACGACATCTCCGTGCCCGTATCCGCGGTTGCGCGCTATCTCGAAGAGGCCGAACGCGCCGTGCGCGCGGTGCTGCCCGACGCGCGCATCGTGGCGTTCGGCCACGCCGGAGACGGCAATATCCACTACACGATCGTGCAAGCGCTTGGCGGCGATCCTGGCGCCTTTCCGCGCGAGGCGATCAGCGACGCCGTGCACGAAACCGCCGTGCGCCTGGGCGGGTCGATCTCGGCCGAGCACGGCATCGGCGTGGCGCGCCGCGCCGATTTCGACCGCTTCAAGGATCCCACGGCGCAAGCGCTGATGCGCAGCCTCAAGCGCGCGCTCGATCCCCAGGGGCTGATGAATCCGCGCGCGCTGCTTGGGCCTGATGCGCGGCCCGACTCTGTGTAAGCGTCGCCGATGACATCACGCGTGCAGATCTGGACCGACGGCGCCTGCTCGGGCAATCCCGGCAAAGGCGGCTGGGGCGCGATCCTGCGCTACAACGACGCCGAGCGCGAAATTTCCGGCGGAGAGAAAGTCACCACCAACAACCGCATGGAATTGATGGCCGCGATCGCCGCGCTCGAAACGCTGACGCGCGCGGCGGCGGTGGATATTTTCACCGACAGCCAATATGTGCGCGACGGCGTCACCAAATGGATTCACGGCTGGAAGCGGAACGGCTGGAAAACCGCCTCCAAAGACCCGGTGAAAAACGAAGACCTCTGGCGCAGGCTCGACGCCGCCCAGGCGCGCCACGACGTCGCCTGGCATTGGGTGCGCGGCCACAATGGCGACCCGATGAACGAGCGCGCCGACGCGCTGGCGCGGGCGGCGATCAAGCAGCTTTAGGGCGCTGGCGCGCGTGCGTCACCGCCCCCATCGGCCGGCTATGCCGGCCACTCCCCCGGTAAACGGGGGAAGAAAAGACGCTTTTGCTCCCCCGCGCGCGGGGGGAGCTGGCCGCGCAGCGGACTGAGGGGGCCTCTTGACCGGCGATATAGTTCAATTTAGAACCATATCGTTCAATATTGAACCATATGGAGTCGCCCATGGCCACGCGCCGTCATGTTTTGCAGCTTCTCGCCGGCGCCGCCGCCGCACCCGGGCTCGCCAGCTGCGCCTCCGGGCCTGACC
>CAZMRN010000318.1:2122-3156 GCA_964568575.1 uncultured Caulobacteraceae bacterium | reverse complement strand
TGCCCCCCGACGCCGCGCCACGAGAGGTCCGAGGGCGCCGGGCGCCGGCCTGCCCGGGGGCAACGGCGCGGCCTTCGACTGGCCGATCCTGGCCGGACGCCGCCTGCCCCGCCCTTGGTTTTTGTCTGGCGGCTTGACCCCGGACAACGTGCGCGAGGCGATCGCCGCCGCCGGGGCGGCCCAGGTCGATACGTCCTCTGGCGTGGAAAGCGCCCCCGGCGTAAAGGACCTGCAGCGGATCGCCGCCTTTCTGGCCGCCGCCCGCCAAACCCCCGCATGAGCATGGACGCCCGACGCAACTGGCAAGACCTTCCCGACGAGAACGGGCGCTTTGGGATTTATGGCGGCCGTTTCGTCGCCGAGACCCTGATGCCGCTCGTGCTCGACCTTGAGCGCGCCTATCGCGCAGCCCAGGCCGATCCCGCCTTCTCCGCGGAGATGGAGTATTTCTGGCGCGATTATGTCGGCCGGCCGTCGCCGCTCTATTTCGCCGAGCGCCTCACCGATCATTTCGGCGCAGCGAAAATTTATCTCAAGCGCGACGAGCTGAACCATACCGGCGCGCACAAGATCAACAATTGCCTCGGCCAGATTCTACTGGCCAAGCGCATGGGCAAGACGCGCATCATCGCGGAAACCGGCGCCGGCCAGCATGGCGTCGCCACGGCCACAGTGTGCGCCCGCTTCGGCCTGCCCTGCGTGGTGTTCATGGGCGCGACCGACGTTGCCCGGCAAAGCCCGAACGTTTTCCGCATGAAGCTGCTCGGGGCCGATGTGCGCGCCGTGACGAGCGGCGCCGCCACCTTGAAGGATGCGATGAACGAGGCGCTGCGCGATTGGGTGACCAATGTGCACGACACGTTCTACATCATCGGCACCGCCGCCGGCCCGCATCCGTATCCTGAGATGGTGCGCGATTTTCAAAGCGTCATCGGCCGCGAAGCGCGCGCGCAAATCCTCGAGCGCGAAGGCCGCCTGCCCGATGCCGTCGTCGCCTGCATCGGCGGCGGATCGAACGCGATCGGCTTGTTCCA
>CAZMRN010000318.1:0-2087 GCA_964568575.1 uncultured Caulobacteraceae bacterium | reverse complement strand
TGCCGACGGCCAGGCCGATCAGACCGGCGATCACCGCTTCGAACATTCCGCCGCGATCAATGGCGGCAGGCCTGGCGTGCTGCACGGCAACCGCACCTATTTGTTGCAGAACGAGGATGGGCAAATCCTCGAAGGCCATTCGATTTCCGCAGGGCTCGATTATCCAGGCGTCGGCCCCGAACATTCCTACCTGCACGATATCGGCCGCGCGCAATACCTCTCCGCCACCGACGAGGAAGCGCTCGATGCGTTTCAATTGTGCGCGCGCCTGGAAGGCATCATCCCCGCGCTGGAGCCCTCCCACGCGCTCGCCCGCATCGGCGAAATCGCCCGCGACATCGGCAAAGGCGGCGTGATCGTGCTGAACATGTGCGGCCGCGGCGACAAGGATGTTTTCACGGTGTCGGAAGCATTGGAGAAGCGGGCGTGAGCGCGCGCCTCGCAAACACCTTCGCCGCGCTCAAGCGCGATGACCGCGCCGCGCTCGTCGTCTACATCATGGCGAACGATCCCGATTTCGAAACATCGCTCGACATCCTGCGCACATTGCCCGCAGCCGGCGCCGACATCATCGAGCTCGGCTTTCCCTTCACCGACCCGATGGCGGATGGCCCCTCGATCCAGGCGGCCGCGCAGCGCGCGCTGAAATCCGGCGGCTCGCTGGCGAAAGCGCTCAAACTGGTCGAGCGCTTCCGCAAAGAAACCGCGGACACGCCCGTCATTCTCATGGGCTACGCCAATCCGGTGGAGCAAAAGGGCTATCCCGCCTTCGCCGCGGCGGCCCAGGCGGCTGGCGTGGATGGCGCCATCATCGTCGATCTGCCGCCTGAAGAAGATGCGCCGCTGCGCACGGAAATGGCGCAACGCGGCCTTGCGCTCATTCGTCTGGCGACGCCGACGACAGACGCCGCGCGGCTCCCCAAAGTGCTCGAAGGCGTCGGCGGATTCGTGTATTATGTCTCAGTGGCTGGGGTGACGGGCGTGAAGTCCGCGGCGGATGCGGCGATCGTTTCGGCGGTCGAGCGTCTCCGCGCTGCGACGGCGCTGCCCATCGCAGTGGGGTTCGGCGTGCGCACGGCCGAGGCGGCGGCTGCCGTCGCGCGCGCGGCCGACGCAGTGGTGGTGGGGTCTGCGTTCGTCGATTGCGTGACGGACGCGGTGACGCAAAACAGGGCGCAGGATGCGCCGAAACGAGTGGCGGACCTGGTGCACACTTTAAGCCGCGCGGTGCATGGCGCCCGCAAGCTGGAAGGCGCAGACGCATGAATTGGCTCTCCAATCTCGCGCGCCCCGGGCTGAAAAAGCCCAAGCCGGAAGAGGAAAAGCGCGAAACGCCCGATAATCTCTGGATCAAATGCCCCGCCACGGGCGAATTGATCTTCCGCACCGATCTGGAAGCCTCCAATTGGGTGACGCCCGCCGGCTTTCACATGCGCATCGGGCCGGAAACGCGTTTCAAACAATTGTTCGACGACGCCAAATGGACGCTTGTGCCGCTGCCCAAGGCGCCGGCCGATCCGCTGAAATTTCGCGACGACAAGAAATATGTCGACCGCCTGAAGGCCGCGCGCGCCAAGCTTAATCGCGACGATTGCATGAGCGCGGCTTATGGCGCGATCCACGGCCAGCGCGCGGTTGTTCTCGTCCAGGATTTCGAGTTCATGGGCGGCTCTTTGGGCATGGCCGCCGGCGAAGCCTTCATCGCGGCCGCGCAAATGGCGATCAAGCGCAAATGCGCGATGATCTGCATCACCGCCGCGGGCGGCGCGCGCATGCAGGAAGGCATCCTGTCGCTGATGCAAATGCCGCGCACGACGTTGGCGATCCAGGATCTGCGCGAGGCGCGCCTGCCCTATATCGTCGTGCTCACCGATCCCACCACCGGCGGCGTCACCGCCTCCTACGCCATGTTGGGCGATCTGCATTTCGCCGAGCCGGGCGCGCTGATCGGCTTCGCCGGCCCGCGCGTGATCGAACAGACCATCCGCCAGAAGCTGCCGGAAGGTTTTCAGCGGAGCGAGTTCCTGCTGGAGAAAGGCATGCTGGATGCGGTCCAGAAGGCCGGCGTCAAACACATGGTCGCCTTC
>CAZMRN010000317.1:0-3163 GCA_964568575.1 uncultured Caulobacteraceae bacterium | reverse complement strand
CCGTCACCCCTCATCCGTCAGCTTCGCTGACACCTTCTCCCACAAGGGGAGAAGGAGGTTTGCCTATGCCGCGCGGATGCGCAATTCGAGCGGCGGCAGCGGCTTGGGCGGCGGCGGCGGGCCGGCCTTCGGCGTCAGCGGGAAATGGCACGCGACGGTCGTGCCTGCGCCGGGCTCGCTTTGCAGCGCCACCCAGCCGCCATGCATCTCCACGAAGGAGCGCACCAGCGCGAGGCCGAGGCCCGCGCCGCGGCGATCGCCGCTGGAGAAGGAATCGAACGCCTGCGCCTGCGCATCGAAGGGAATGCCGCGCCCGGTGTCGCTGACGGCGATCCTCACCATGGCGTCCATGCGCTGCGCGCTGAGCGTGATCACGTCGCCCTTCTCTGTGGCGCGATAGGCGTTGGAGAGAAGGTGGAACAGGATCTGGCGAATGCGCTTCTCATCGCCATTGAAGACGCCGATGGCGGGATCGACCTGCACATCGACCTGCACCTCCATGTCGCGCGCCTTTGACGCGGCGAGCTGAATGCTGTCCTCAAACGCCGTCTTGAGATCGATCGCGCCGACATCGAGCGTGAGATTGCCGGCCTCGACAGAAGCCAGATCGAGAATGTTTTCGATCAGCTTGGTGAGCGTGTCGGACGCCTCCAGGATCGCAGTGACCTGATCGGTCTGGCGGTCGTTGAGGGGGCCGAAATAGCGCAGCGCCAGCATTTCCGCGTTGCCGTGAATGGCCTGCAGCGGATTGCGCAATTGATACGACACGTTCTGAACGAATTCGGTCTTGAGCCTGTCGGCCGCCTCGAGCGCGTCGGCGCGGTCGTGCAGCGCATTCTGCACGCGCTGGCTGTCGGTCACGTCGAGGAACGCCACCAGCGTTGCGCCGTCCGGCAAGGGGCGTGTGAGAAAGTCGAGCACGCTGTCGTCGGAGCGGCGCATGAAGGAGCGAAACTCCTGCCGCGCCTCCGGCGAGGGATCGGTGATGCGCGCGCGGATCTGCGCCCAGACCTTGCGATCGTGGAACAGCGGCTCGCACAGATCGACGACCTGATCGTAAGACAGGTCAAGCTCGAGCTGTCCGGGATCGAGCTGCCAGAGCGATGCGAACGCCGCGTTCGACAGCTTCAAGCGCCCATCGAGCCCGAACACCGCGACCGCTTCATGCAGGCGATCGAGCGCCGCCTTCTGCACGCCCAGCAACGCGTTGTACTGGCTCTTGAGCGTCAATTCGTTGGTGAGATCGGAAAACACCATCAGCAGCCCGCCCAGCGGGTGGCGCTGCCGCGCGATGCGCAGCGTGCGCCCATCCGGCAGCACCCACAGCGCCTCCGGCAGATCGGCCACTTCCTGGTAGAGCGCCAGCTCACCGGCGCGCCATTCGGGATAGTTCGAATGCGCGGGAACCTTTCGCTTCTGCTTCAACAGATCGAGCCAGGCCGCATGCGTGGGGCGTTCAGCGAGAAAGGCGTGATCGAGGCCCCACAGTTCGGCGAAGGCGCGATTGTGGAAGACGAGCCGACGTTCGGCGTCGAACACCGCCACGCCCTCGGCGAGCGAGTTCAAGGTTTCGTCGTGCGCCTTGGATTGGCGCGCCAGCGCGTCGCGGAAATCTTCCGCGTCGGTGACGTCGAACGCCATGCCCGACGCGCCGCCGCCGACCGGCGCCATGTGAATGCGGAACACCCGGCGCGCGCCGCGGATCGCCAAGGGATGGGTTTCGTCGAGCGCGGCGCCGGAATCGATGGCGCGGCGCGCCATGTCCGACACCACCTGATCGAGCGTGAGATTGCGCGCGATCGCCTGCTCCAGCGAGCGCGCCTCGATCGCCTCGAGATAATGACTATTGGCCCATTCGAGCTTCAGCCCGCCGGACACGCGCCAGGCCATGAACGGCGCCTGCGCCAGCACTTCGAGAAACGCCGTGGGATCGCGCGCAATGACTTGACGCGCTTCGTCCAGGCGGCCGCGGGCGCTGCTCTCCTCCACGCCGCGGACGCTGGCGTCGAGCACCCAGACGACCGCGCGCGCGCCCGCCGTGCGGCCGTCGATTTCGATGAACACGCCGGCCGGCGTCGAGATCGTCATGGAGAACGGCGCGCCCTCCCGGCGCAGCCGCGCCAGCGCCGGCGCAAGCCGCGTGACGCCGCCGGTCGCGTCTTGCGCCTCGAAGCCTGACAGGCCTTGCAGCATGCGGATCGCGGGATCGGAAGCGACCGAGGAATCGGCGAAGCGCAACAGGCTGGCGAGCGCGAGCGGCGAGCCATAGATGCGCGGCGCGCCCCAATCGACGTCGTCGGTCGGCGATTGCTCCTCCGACCAGATCAGCACCACGCCGGGATGGGCCCCGAACACCGCATCGGCGCGGGCGATGACGTCCTCAAGCTCGCGGATGCGCTCCTTCGAGCGCGCCACCACGCCGCGCGCGCCGTCGGTGACGCGCATGGCCCACAAAAGCGCCGCGATTCCGATCGCCGCGGCCCCGGCTGCGACCAAAAAGGCTGCAAAATTGCCGTCCAAATCAGCCCCCTGCGCGCCGCCGTCACCGAATCGGTCTGCCCCAACCCTCATCCTCCCGTAAGCGAAGGGGCTTGGGAACGGCCGTTTCGCCGCCGCCGTGTTCCAGAGGTCTTCAACAGCGTTGATTTGGCGTTAAGCGGCGCGGCGCAGGCGATCCATGGCGCTGCGCGCCGCAGCAAAGGCGGGCCGCAGCGGCTGGGCGTGGGCGCCCTGATCGGTCAAGGCGGCGGCCCCGGCGATCCGGAACACGAACGTCAGGCGATGTGGGGCGCCCATGCGCGGTTTAACGCCGCGCTTCGGCGCAAAGCGCCCCTGTGCGAGCGCGGCGGCGGCGGCGCGGTAGAAATCGTCGTTGGGCCACGCCTGCAGGCAATGCAGATGGCGCGCGCGACCGTCCGAGCCGATTTCGAAGGCGATCTCCGCCATGCCCTCGACGCCAAGCCGACGGGCGAGCTTTGGATAGCGCACGCGCAGCGGCTCAAGAAGGCGCCAATCGCGCGGCGCGTCCTCGCTCTCGCCGCCGCGCCAAACGAGGCAGCATGCCGCCTCAGGCAGCCCGCGCGCACGCGCGGCGCGCGCACGCCGTTCCGCGCGCCAAGCCTGCGCGCGCAAAAAAACGGACGGCGGCTATGGGGGACTTGCC
>CAZMRN010000316.1:1217-3180 GCA_964568575.1 uncultured Caulobacteraceae bacterium | reverse complement strand
ACCACGACCGCGCGGCCTATGTCGCCGCGCATGACGGACTGCGGCGGATCCTGGCGCGCTATCTGGGCTGCAGCCCACGCTCGCTCACCTTCGCCTTCGGCGATCACGGCAAGCCTGCGCTCGAAGACGAACCCGCGCTGCGCTTCAACTTGACCCATTCCGGCGACGCAGCGCTCGTCGCGATCGCATGGGACCGCGCGGTAGGCGTCGACGTCGAGCCGGTGCGCGCCATCGCCGATCGCGACGCGGTCGCGGCGCTGCACTTCTCCGCCGCGGAATGCGCGCAGCTCGCGGCCGCGCCGACGGACGTGCGCGACGATGCGTTCTACGCATTGTGGACACGCAAGGAGGCGTTCATCAAATGCCGCGGCGAAGGGTTATCGCTGGCGCTCACGTCCTTCAGCGTCAGCCTCGAAACGCCGGCGCGCCTCACCGCCTGCGGCGGCGACGATCCCGCCCGCTACACGCTGCACGCCTTCCGCCCGCGCCCCGACTATTGGGCGGCTGCGTGCGTGGAGGGGCCGATCGGATCGGTGCAATATTTCCAGTTTTCCTAAAGCTTCCATCGTCCCGGACGCGCGAAGCGCGATCCGGGACCCATGTTTCGGCCGCCGCAAACATGGACCCTGGTCCTCGCTTCGCGAAACCGGGGTGATGGGTCGGCCTACATGCCGAGCTTCGCTTTCAGCAGATCGTTGACGACCGCCGGATTGGCTTTGCCGCCCGTGGCCTTCATCGCCTGGCCGACCCACCAGCCGAACGCTTTCGGCTTGTCCTTCACTTCGGCCACCTTATCCGGATTGGCCGCGATCAGCGCGTCGATCGCCGCTTCGATGGCGCCGACGTCGGTGACCTGACGCAAGCCCTCGCGATCGACGATCACGCCCGGCGCCTCGCCGGTGTCGAGCATCTTGGCGAACACATCCTTGGCGATCTTGCCGTTGATCGTGCCGTCGGCGATCAGGTCGATCAGCGCGCCGAGTTGGTCGGCGCCGATCGGGCTTTGCGCGAGCTCCAGGCCTTTCCTGTTCAGCGCGCCGAACAATTCCTGCGTCACCCAATTGGCGGCAAGCTTGGCGTCGCGGCCCTTGGCGACGCTTTCGAAATAGGCCGCGGACGCGACATCCCCGGCGAGCACGCCTGCGTCATAGGCCGACAGGCCGTAAGCCTCGATGAAGCGCTTCTTCTTGGCGTCGGGCAATTCCGGCAGCGCGGCCTCGATCTGCGCGATCCAGGCGGGATCGAGCGTCAGCGGCAACAGGTCGGGGTCGGGGAAATAGCGGTAATCGTGCGCGTCCTCCTTGGAGCGCATCGTGCGCGTTTCGCCCTTGTCGGGATCGAACAGGCGCGTCTCCTGATCGATGGTTCCGCCGCTTTCCAGAATGTCGATCTGGCGACGCGCCTCGTACTCGATGGCTTGCGTCATGAAGCGCACCGAATTCACGTTCTTGATCTCGCAGCGCGTGCCGAAGGGTTCGCCGGGCTTGCGCACTGAAACGTTCACGTCGGCGCGCATGGAGCCTTCCTCCATATTGCCGTCGCAGGTGCCGAGCGCCCGCAGAATGCTTCGCAATTTGTTGAAATAGGCGCCGGCCTCCTTGGCCGAACGGATGTCGGGGCGCGAGACGATCTCCATCAGCGCGACGCCGGCGCGATTGAGATCGACGAAGGTTTCGCTAGGCGAAAGATCGTGGATGGATTTGCCGGCGTCCTGCTCAAGATGCAGCCGCTCGATGCGCACCACGAGGGGCGCGCCGTCGTCGCCCTCGATCTCGACTTCGCCTTCGCCGACGATCGGGTGCTGATATTGGCTGATCTGATAGCCCTGCGGCAGATCGGGATAGAAATAATTCTTCCGATCGAAGCGCGAGACGGGATTGATCTGCGCCTTCAGGCCAAGGCCGGTCTTGATCGCCTGCTCGACGCAATAGGAATCGGAAGAGCACACGTCTGAACTCCAGTC
>CAZMRN010000316.1:0-1207 GCA_964568575.1 uncultured Caulobacteraceae bacterium | reverse complement strand
ATGCCCGGCATCGCAGCGTCCACCAGGCTGACATGGGCGTTCGGCGCGCCCCCATAGGCGGCCGAGGCGCCGGAGAACAATTTGGCGTTGGACGAGACCTGGGCGTGCACTTCCAGGCCGACGATGATCTCCCAATCCGCGGTGGCGCCGCGGATGCGTTGCTCTGGCCGTGCGGCGCGGATGTCTAGGGCTGTCATGACGCTGGAGATAAAGGCGGCCGGTCCGCCGCGCAACGCGCGCTCTAGCGCAGGGGCCTGTTCTCCCCATCCCCCGCCGCCGGCGGCGGCGGCGCAGGCTCGGCCAATTGCTCGACGAAATCGGCCGGCGTGGACCACAACCGGCCTTCGCGCGCCTGCGCGCGGCCGAAATCGAACAGCGTGCGCATCGCCGCGCGCTCGAACTCCAGCGGCCCTAGGAAATCGTAATCGCGCGGAATGCGGGTGAAGCGCAGCGCCAGGCGATTGCGGCGCGCGAAATCCTCCGTCAGCGCCAAGGTCGCGCGGGCCTGGAACATCTGGCTGGTCTCGAAGCTGCGCGACACGATCGGCACGGTGTTGAGCGGCGTGGCGTTCAGCCGATTGTCGAGCTGGCCATTGACGATGACATAGATGTTGCCGCCGCGCAGCTCGGCCATCTGTTCGTCGCTCCACATCGCAATGAGCTGCGGCATCACGAAGAAGGACGACGTGACGCCGCCGTCGACATGCATCTCCTGCATGCGCGCGCCGTCGGCCTCGACGTCCATCATCACCGGCGGAAACACGCCCGGCACGCTGGCGGAGGCGACGAGCACGTCGCGGAACAGCGCGCGCGCCGGCTCGCCGCCGCGTTGGGCGATCTCGCCGAGATTCCAGATCACGGGATCCTGGGTGTCGAGATTGGTGGTCTGCACCAGCAAGAGCCGCCCGCGCCGCGATTCGCGCGCCACCGCGGCGATCAGTTCTCCGGTGACGAAATGATCGACGAGATCGCGCAGCGGGTCGCCGAGGAACAGGCCGGGCTGCGTCAGCACGCTGAAGCCGCGGCGGCGCAAAAGGTTTTCCGCCAAGGGCCCGGTATAGGCCTCCTCCAGCTCGCGATCCCAATCGGAGCCCAGAAACGCGAACGGCGCGATCAGCGCCCCGGTCGAGACGCCGGTGACCACCTCGAAGGCGGGCCGGCGGCCGGCCTCGGTCAAGCCGACGAGCGCGCCGGCGCCGAACGCCCC
>CAZMRN010000315.1:0-3190 GCA_964568575.1 uncultured Caulobacteraceae bacterium | reverse complement strand
CGCGCTCAACCGCGATCTCGACATCGCGCCGACCGTGCGCGTGCCGCAAGGCGCGCCGATCCGCATTTTCGTGACCCAGGATCTGGATTTCTCGGTCATCGGCGACGCCGTCGAATGAGCGTCGACGGCGTCTATCTGCGCACCTATCTGGCGCCCTTCGCGCCCTGGCTCGAGCGCGGCGACGTCACCGACATTCTCGTCAACCAGCCCGGCGAAGTGTGGTTCGAAGCCGCCGGGCGCGGCATGCAACGCGCCGATGCGCCCGACATCACCGAGACGATGCTGCGCCGCCTCGCCCAGCAGATCGCCGCAGCCTCCAATCAAGGACTCAATCGCGAGCACCCGCTGCTCGCCGCCACGCTGCCGGGCGGCGCGCGCGTGCAGATCGTGGGGCCGCCGGCGACGCGCGCCCATTTCGCGCTGGCGATCCGCAAGCATGTCGTCAACGATCTCACGCTCGAGGATTACGCCGCCGAAGGCGCCTTCGCGCACACGAAGCGCGCCGACGAAATCGGCGCCGACCCTCTCGACCTCGACCTCGTGCGCGCCTTAGAGCGCGGCGACCATGCCGGCTTTTTCCGCAAGGCCGTCCGCGGGGGCAAGAACATCGTCATCTCCGGCGGCACCGCGACGGGCAAGACGACGTTCCTCAACGCCTTGTTGAAGGAAATCCCCCTGTCCGACCGCGTCATCGTGATCGAGGACACGCCGGAGGTGAACCTGCAGCGCCCCAACGCCGTGGGCTTCATTGCGGTCAAGGGCGATCTTGGCGAGGCGCGCATCGGCGTGGTGGAATTGCTCGAAGCGTCGCTGCGCATGCGGCCCGATCGTTTGCTTGTCGGTGAAATACGCGGCGCGGAAGCCTTCACCTATCTGCGCGCCATCAATACCGGCCATCCCGGCTCGCTGACCACCGTGCACGCCGACAGCCCGCGCGGCGCGCTCGATCAGATCGCCTTCATGACGCTGCAGGCCGGCCTCACCTTGACGCGTGACGATATCGTGACATACGCGCGGTCCGTCATCGACGTGATCGTGCAGCT
This sequence comes from uncultured Caulobacteraceae bacterium, assembly GCA_964568575.1. Classification (GTDB taxonomy): domain Bacteria; phylum Pseudomonadota; class Alphaproteobacteria; order Caulobacterales; family Aquidulcibacteraceae; genus RI-43. The sequence continues at coordinate 2,147 of CAZMRN010000315.1, read as the reverse complement.
CGCGCGCGTCAATGGCCGGCGCGTGATCAGCGAGATCGATTTCCGCCCGCGCAGCAGCCGCTGAACCTTACGCCCTAAACGGCTCGACACCGCGCGCGCGCCGTCGCCGCGCAGCGTGAACAATTTGCAATCCTTGCAACAGCCTCTGCGCCGCGAATGCAGCAGGATCGAGCGCGATCGCGCAAGATCGTGCGCTGGAGGATTGGGCAGGTCGTGCGATGCAGGCGGCGCGCGGCGGCGTCGCGAGCGAACGCCGATCAAATCCTTGCGGAGCGGACGATGGACCACGCCTTGCCCGGCTTTCAGCACCAGAAGGCGTTCTCCAACGGCTTGATGCATCACATCGTCATCGGCGGGAGCGGGCCGGCGCTGCTGCTCGTGCATGGCTGGATGGGGTCTTGGTATCATTGGCGCAAAGTGATGCCGCTTCTGGCGGCGCAACATACCGTCATCGCCGTCGATGCGCGCGGCTATGGCGAGAGCGACAAGCCTTATGACGGCTATGACGGGCGCACGCTCGTCACCGACCTTCGCGGCATTCTGAAGGGGCTCCATATCGGCCGCGCTTTCGTCGCCGGCCACGACATGGGCGCGCTGCCGGCGTTGCTGTTGGCGGCGGATCATCCCGACGAGGTCATGGGCCTCATCTATATCGACGAGCCGCTGCCGGGCTACAATCTCGACCGCTTCACCGCCTTCAGCAAAGAGAACCCCTTCGTCTATTGGTGGTTCGCCTTCAACAGCCAGCCGCATCTGCCGGCGCTGATGTGGGAAGGCAAGGAAGACGTCCTCGTCGACTATTTCCTCACCGCGATGGCCGCGAACCCCGCCGCGATCACCGCCGCCGACAAGGCGGAGTATGTGCGCTGTCTGCGCAAGCCTGGCGGCCTGCACGGCTCGTTCGGCTGGTATCGCGATGCTCTGAAGACCGCCGATCAGATCGTGGCGGCGACGCGCTCCAAACTCAAGACGCCCGTGCTCGCGCTCAACGGCCAGTTCGGCCATCCCGGCGTTCTCGAGCAGATGCATCTGGTGGCCGAGAGCGTGAGCGGCGAGACGATCCCGTTCTGCGGCCACCTGCTTGCCGAAGAGCAACCGGAAGCGACGGCGCGCGCCATCCTCGCCTTCACCGCCCAGCACGCCGCCGCGTGATCGCCGCCGCACCCTCCAGGACCGCACAATGACGACGACCGATCTCGACCGTCGCGTGCTTTGGGCCGCCAATGTGCGCACGAAATCCTTTGCGGACCGCATTGCGGCGTGCCGCGCCGGCGGCTTCACGCACATGTCGGTGTTTCCGATCGATTGGCGCCAATGGACGGCGTCAGGCATGACCGCGCACGACATGCGCGCCATGCTCGCCGACGCAGACGTGCGCATCCTCGCGATCGATCCCTTCGTGCAATGGACGCCGCATTTCGCGATGCCCGACGGCTATGACGAAGGCTACAGGGCGTTCATCGACGTCTCCGACGACGACGTCTTCCGCATCGCCGAGGCGCTCGACGCGGAAGCGATCAATTGCGTCGAAGGCATAGGCCAGCCGCATCCCAAGGCGGCGCTGATCGACGCGTTCGGCGACTTCGCCGACCGGGCCGCGAGCCACGGCCTGCGCGTGACGGTGGAATTCATGCCGATCTCGTCGATCGCAAGCCTAGCCGACGCCTGGACGATCGTGCGCGCGATCAATCGCTTCAATGCGGGCCTGTGCTTCGACACCTGGCATTTCTTCCGCTCCGATCCCGATTTCGCGCTGCTGGACTCTGTGCCGGGCGAGGCGATCTTCGAGGTGCAGCTCGCCGACGCGACGCACGCCTTGCAGGCCGAGACGTTGACCGAAGACCTCCTGCACCATCGCCGCCTGCCTGGCGACGGCGAGTTCGACATCGCCCGCGTCGCGGCGGTTCTGCACCGGTTGAAGGCGTGGCGCTCCGTCGGCCCCGAAGTGTTCGCCGACGCGATGGACGCGCGCGACGCCGAGGCCGCCGGCCGCGCATGCCCCGAGGCGCTCGCACGCTTCAGCCACGCAGACATCGTCCGTTCGTGAATCCGCAAAGCATCTTTTAGAGGAGGGAACCATGAAAACCTTGTCGTCGTCGCTGGCCCTTGCGGCCGCTGTTGCAGCCGCCCTCGCCGTCGCGCCGACC
>CAZMRN010000314.1:0-3211 GCA_964568575.1 uncultured Caulobacteraceae bacterium | reverse complement strand
CCTTTTCCTTGAACGGCGCTCTCGTGCTCAGGAACGAAGCACAGTGCTTCGACAGCCCCGGATCAAGTCCGGGGATGGACGGGTTAGGGGAAATGCTAATTCACGAAGCGCAGGCTGATGCCTGACCCCCTGCACGGTCCGCTCTACGACATGCGCGGGCTGGGTTTCGCGGCGGGCGAAGCCGCGACGGGCGCCGCCGCGAACATCGACATGGCGCTGGCGGCGCTGACCGTCTCTCGCGGCTTGCCGCGCGACGCGCCGTTTCTGATCTTCGCGGGCGGGCGCATGGCGGGCTGGATCGCCCACGCGATCGAGCAGGCGCTGAGGAGAAATGGGGCGCGCTCGGCATCGGGCCTTGAAGCCTCAAGGCCTTGCCGGTAAGCCTTCGGGGCCCCGGCGTCCGGTTTCGGCGCTGCGGGGGCGCGGCAGGCGCCTTGCAAGCCTTCCCCGCTGGCCGGCCGCCTTAGCTCAGCCGGTAGAGCACCGCATTCGTAATGCGGGGGTCGCGTGTTCGAGTCACGCAGGCGGCACCACAACCGCTTCAGAATTTGACAGTCGCGATGCCATTTGCATGCTGAAGGCTGCGCCGGCGGCTCCCCTGCGGCGTGGAGGCGTCGATGTCGCTGCGCCAGGTCATCGCCTGCATCACCTTCGCCGCGACGGCGCTGTGCGCCGGGGCGAGCTGGGCGCAGCCGGCCGCGCCGGCGCGGCCGAACATCGTGGTGTTTCTCGTCGACGACGCCGGCTTCAGCGATTTCAGCGCCTATGGCGGGGAAGCGCGCATGCCCGCGATCGACCGCCTGGCGCAGGGCGGCGTGCGGTTCAGCAATTTCCACACCTCGCCCTTGTGCGCGCCGTCGCGGGCGATGCTGCTGACCGGCATGGACAGCCACCGCACGGGCGTGTCGACCATCCCCGAAGTGCTGCCGCCGGAGCAGCGCAACCAGCCGGGCTATTCGCTGCGGCTGGAGCCCGGCGTGGAGACCGTCGCTGCGCGCCTGCGCGCTGCGGGCTACCGCACCTACATGACCGGCAAATGGCATCTCGGCCACGGCCCCGGCGATCTGCCCGACGCGCACGGCTTCGACCGCTCGTTCGCGCTCGACGCATCCGGCGCCGACAATTGGGCGCAGAAATCCTACATGCCCTATTACGCGACCGCCGATTGGTTCGAGGACGGCCGCCCAGCCAGCCTGCCGGATGATTTCTATTCTTCGCAATTTTTGATCGATCGCATGATCGAGTATCTCGACGCGGACGCTGCGGCGCAGACGCCCTTCTTCGCCTATGTCGCGTTCCAGGCGGTGCACATTCCCGTGCAGGCGCCGCGCGCTTTCATCGAGCTGCATCGCGGCCTGTACGATCAAGGCTGGCGCGCCCTGCAGGCGCGGCGCTTCGCGCAAGCGCGCGCGCTGGGGCTTGTTTCCGAAACCGCGCAAATGCCGCCTTTCCCGCCGAATGTGCGCGATTGGGATGCGCTGTCGCCCGAACAGCGCCTGATCGAGACGCGCAGCATGGAAGCGCACGCCGGCATGCTGAGCGCGATGGATCACCATATCGGACGGCTTATCGCCTATCTCGAGCGCACCGGCGCCGGCGCCAATACGCTGTTCATCATCACCTCGGACAACGGCCCCGAACCGAGCGCGCCGATGGACGTCGACGGCTTCGCGCAATGGATGGCGGCGAACGGCTATCGCCGCGAGGCCGCCGACATGGGCGAGCGCGGCAGCCTCGCCTATATCGGCCGCGAATGGGCGCTGGCGACGGCGACGCCCGGCGCGTTCTACAAATTCACCGCATCGGAAGGCGGCTTGCGCGTGCCGCTGATCATCGCGGGGCCGCAGGTCTCCGCCGGCGGGATCGCGCCGGGGTTCAGCTTCGTCACCGACATCGCGCCCACGATGCTGGACTATGCCGGCGTCGCGCTCGATGACGCCGCGCGCGCGGCGATCGACGGGCGCACGCTGCGGCCTGCGCTGTCCGATCCCGCCGCGCCCATTCATCCCGACGATGCGCCGATCGGCGTCGAGGTGTCGGGCAATGCGGCGCTGTTCCGCGGCCGCCACAAGGCCGTGCGCAATCTGCCCCCGTTGGGCGACGGCCGGTGGCGGCTTTACGACATCGCAGCCGATCCGGGCGAAACCCGCGATCTCTCCGCCGCCGAGCCGGCGCTGCTGGCGGCGCTGATCGCGGATTACGAGGCCTACGCCGCGCGGGTCGGGGTGCTGGAGATGCCGGCCGGCTACGACATCCAGCGCCAGGTGTCGCGCAATGCGCTGGCCGCGCAGGCGCGGCGCATGGCCTGGATCCCCGCCCTCGCCGCCGCGCTCCTGGCCGGGGCGGCGGGCGTTTGGCTCTTTCTGCGCCGGCGCAAACCGGCCAAACCCTAAGCGCTTCAACCGGATATCGCCCATGCGCCTCCTCGTTCGCCTCCTGCTCGGCCTGATCGGCCTCCTCGCCTTCGCGATCGCCGCGCAGTTCTGGCTCGCGCCCGACCGGGTCGCGGGGCAGTTCGGGTTGACGCCGGTCGGCAGCCTGGGGCTCGCCTCGTTGCGCGCCGATCTCGGCGGCTTCTTCACCGTCGCCGGCGGGTTTTGCCTCGCGGCGGGGGTGCGCAACCAGGCCGGCTATCTCACCGCGCCGCTGGCGCTGTTGAGCGTGGCGCTGATCTCACGCTCGCTGACGGCGCTGACCGCCCCGCCCGACCCCGGCATGACCCAGCCGATCGTGGTCGAGGCGGTGCTGGTCGCGATCCTGATGACCGCCCAGATCGTGCTGCGGCGGCGCTGAGGCCGGCCCCGCGAACCTTGACATCGCCGGGCCCTTGGGCCATCAGCCCCGCTTCTTTTCGCACCGGACCAGACCCGCGCCATGGCCAAGCCGACCGTCATCAAGATCCGCCTGAATTCGAGCGCGGGCACGGGCTTTTTCTACGTCACCAAGAAAAACCCGCGCACCAAGACCGAAAAGCTCAAGCTCAAGAAGTACGATCCGGTCGCGCGCAAGCACGTCGAGTTCGTCGAAGGCAAGATCAAGTAAGGCGCGTTCGGGTCGGATAGAACCGCGCCGATCCCCTCGCGCCGGCGAGGGGGCATCCCTGCCGCAACGCGCAGTCGCCGCCGCTCTCGCCGCGATGGGCCCCGGCCTTCGCCGGGGCCGAGCGATGCGGATTAGCTTGTGTCGCACGCAGCTTCAGCGAGCGCGGCCT
>CAZMRN010000313.1:0-3215 GCA_964568575.1 uncultured Caulobacteraceae bacterium | reverse complement strand
CAGCCCGGCGATCGGCGCGCGCGGCAGCGGGCGCGGCGCGGGGCGCGGCGTTTCGGCGTTGACGACCGAGATCTTCAATTCGCCCGAGAGGCCGGCGGCTTCCTGCGCCGCGACCTGGGGCGTCAGCACCTCGGCCTCGGGCATGGATTGCAGGTCGAGCTCGCCGCCCGAGACGACCGCGTCGCCGAACGGGATGCGCGGCGCGGCTTCCGCCGACATCGGCCCGGGGCTGATGTCGACGATGCGGCGCGGGCCGCCTGCGGCGGGGTCGCCCACGGCTTGCACCGTAGCGAACACCAGCGCGCACACGCCGGCGAACGCCGCCACGGCGGCGAGAAACGGATTCATGCGAAACCGCGCGCCGCCGCCTGGCCGAAGGGGTAGTCGGAACGCCATGGTCTTCCCATGCGAGAACGCCGACGCATGCGCCGGCGCTTGATTCGGTAGAGAATCTCAGGATTCGGGGGAAAGGTCACGGGTGGGGGGGTGAACCACCCAACCGGGTCTACCGGTCGAATGCGCCGCTGTACTCCCGCATGAATTGCCCACACTTCAAATCCGCCAATATTGGCTCGTCGCCACCTGGGCTGTAACGAGTTGCCAAGTCTTTGGCGTAACGGAGGCGATTGTACTGCGAAACACCATACGCCGTGCCAACAACTAGCGGGTTGTGACGCCGCGTGTGCACTTGCAGCAGGTCAAGATTCTGAGGGTGAAAGGCAAAGCCTAGAAACACCAGCACTTCGCAATCATGCATGTATTTTTCGATCGCGTTCGCGGTCGCTTTATCCGACATTTGATCAGTGAAGGTCCTAATGCGATTCGACACCTCGAGAAGGTCTACTCGCGTGTTGCCGAAAGAGACTGATTCATGTCGGTTGTTCGAGTGACCTGGTAGTGCGCCAACCGTCCCGTATGCATGGATGATCGGCGCTGCGGCGACAATCCTTCCGGCGTCGTCAAGTGGTATGTGATAGGATTGGTGGATCGCGTTTTCGAAGTATTGTTCGATGCAGCGGTCATAGTTAAATACAATCATATTGCAGTTGTTAAAAAAATTACCGACGCTTTTTTTGTCGCAATTACGCTGAAGACTGCGGAATAGAGCGCTGATCCAGGTATCAGCCAGTTCTGCTCCTTTCAGGCCCGGGTTCGGCGACCGTTGCCGGTCAATAGCTAGCTTGCTGGCCTTTTCCGCATCAAGGATCCGTTTGACGATGGCAACGCGACCGACGCGTTGCATCTCAGCATCATCGCGATGATTGTCGAGATAGCTGTCGATCGAGTCCCCAAAGCCAGGCAAGCCATCGCGAATTCGCCAGCCTGCTTGTTGCCATGCATTGTCATCGCTGTTGTTTCGAAATGTTTCTGCGATCTGCGGATCGCCCAAGATGTATCTACGCTCCCCGATGTCGTAGCGGAGGTCGAGCGCGGCAGCAATCTTGGTGACGAGCGCGGGACCGTCCGGGAGGCCGAACTCGCAGCTAGCGCCTGCCCCGATCACAAAAGTCGTGGGTTTTGAGAACATTGAGAACGTCCCCCAGGAATGCGAATCGCCGAGAGACGCAGCTTGTCCACCAAGCAGCTTGCTGTCACGACGCGTGCAGAATTCTGGCGCGGAGTGGCATTACAAATATGAGCGATAAATGTGCTCGCGACTCTCAGTCGCCTCAATTGGTCGCTGCTACAGGCGCTGTACTTGGGTCGAGATGAATTCTTCCCCTCACCCCGCCCGCGCCCTCAACCGCTCCGCCACCTGCCCCTGGCGCAGCATCTCCAGCGCGCGGTGCATTTGGTAGTCTTCGCCTTCGGGCCAGTCTTCCGGGGGCATGTCGTCGGGCACGTGGGGGCCGCGGCGTTGGGCGCCGGTTTCGTTGTCGAGCGCGTGCGGCAGGTCGGCTTCCGACAGCGCCAGGCGGCGCACGCGTTCGGGATCCATGCGGCGCGCGGCGACTTCGACGTCCGGCTCGATGCCGGCGCCTTGGATGGAGCGGCCAGCCGGCGTGTAATAGCGCGCGGTGGTCAGGCGCAGCGCGCCGTCGCGCCCGCCCTGCAGCGGGATCACCGTCTGCACCGAGCCCTTGCCGAACGAGGTGACGCCGACGACGAGCGCGCGGTTGCGATCCTGCAGCGCGCCCGCGACGATCTCCGACGCCGAAGCCGAACCGCTATTGATCAGCACCACCAGCGGAATGCCGGCGAGATCGTCGCCGCGGCGGGCGTTGTAGCGCTGCACGTCTTCCGGGCGGCGGCCGCGCGTCGACACCACTTCGCCGCCGTCGAGGAAGGCGTCCGACACGTCGATCGCCTGATCCAGAAGGCCGCCGGGATTGTTGCGCAGATCGATCACGACGCCGCGCAGGCCGTTCGTCGCCTGCCGGCGGATGTTGCGCAGCTGCTCCTGCAGCATCGGGCCGGTGCGTTCGTTGAATTGCGACACGCGCAGAATGCCGATGTCGCCCTCCATGCGCGAGGTCACGGAACGCACGGAAATGATTTCGCGCGTCAGCGAGACGTCGAACGGCTCGGCGCCTTCGCGCACGACGGTGACCGCGATGGTCGTGCCGACCGGGCCGCGCATGCGCGACACCGCATCGTTCAGCGGCAGGCCGACGATCGATTCCCCGTCGATGGCGGTGAGATAATCGCCCGCCTGGATGCCGGCGCGGCTGGCGGGCGTTTCGTCGATCGGCGACATCACCTTCACGACGCCGTCTTCGGACGTCACTTCGATGCCGACGCCGCCATATTCGCCGCGCGTCTGCACCTGCATGTCGCGGAAATCGTCGGGCGAGAGATAGGTCGAGTGCGGGTCGAGCGATTGCAGCATGCCCTGGATGGCCGCCTGCATCATCTCGCCGTCGTTGACGTCCGTGACGTAGTCGGTCTCGACGCGGGCGAGCACGTCGGCGAACAGCTCGAGCTGCGAGTACACGTTGCGCTGCGGGGCGTCGTTCTGGGAGGACCAGGCCAACGCGCCGACACCGGCTGCAACCGCCACGACCGGCGCCGCAATCCACCCAATCCGCATCCGTCCACACTCCTGTCGGCCCCATCGGGCCGTTCAGCGCTCGCGCACGATCACCCTTCGCACGCCCGAACGCAAGGTCTTCCGCATCGCTCAGCCCGCCCTCTGGCGCCCGCCCGAACCGGCCGCGAGCCACGGCCCCGGGTCGATCGGGCCGCCGTTGCGGCGCAGCTCGACGTACAATTCC
>CAZMRN010000312.1:2461-3242 GCA_964568575.1 uncultured Caulobacteraceae bacterium | reverse complement strand
TCTTCGCCCGTCCAGGCGCGCGCGCCCGCCAGCGCCTCGACCGCCGCCGCCAACGCATCGCACATATCCGCAAGGCTGATTGTTGCGCGCGCCGACAAGGATAAGACCGGCGCAAGCGCGTCATGCAGGCGCAGCAGCAGCGCGTCGCGCCCGCTCGCGTGCAGCATCGCCGCCCAATCCGCAAAGCGCGGCGGCCCGCGCAGCACGCGGCGTTCGATGCGCGCGACGTCATCCGCCGGCGCCCCCAGCAAGGGATGCTTGAGGATCGCCGCGATCCGCACCGGATCGGTCGGCCGCGCGATGAGATCGAGCATAAGCCCGATCAGCACGCCGCACGGCGCCGCCGACAACGGCGCGCCTTGCGTCATCGTGGGCGCGATGTCCCAGCGCGCGAGCTTTGCTGCGACGCGCTGCGCAAGCCCCGCATCCGGCGTCACCAGCATCGCGGTTTCGCCGGGCCGCTCCAGGGTCTCGCGCAACATGAGCGCGATCGCTTGCGCCTCCTCGCCTTCGGTGTCGCTCTCCATCACTTCAACGCCATCGGCGCCGGCGCGCAGCGTGTCGGCGCCGCCGGCGGCCGCGATGCGCGCCAGCCAATCAGCGGTCGCATCCGGCGGCGCCAGCGCTTCGCGCAACAGAACGCGCCGCGCGCGCGCAGCATCATCCTCGCTGCGCGGCGCCAACGCCGGCACATCCCCGCGCGCGACGCCGATCGCCTCCAGCGTGCGCTTCAGCGCGAATTGCGGATGCTGGTCGTTGATCTGCGCCCAGGCGCGTTCGT
>CAZMRN010000312.1:0-2451 GCA_964568575.1 uncultured Caulobacteraceae bacterium | reverse complement strand
ATGTCGGCGTCGAGGCCGGGAAAAACCACAACGCCCTTCGGCAGCGCCGCGACGGTGCGCATCAAGGCGCGCGTCGCCGCAATCGAGCCGGTGGAGCCGGCGATGATCACCGGCGTTTGCGGCGGCGTGCGCGTCCAATGCTCGGCCAGCGCGTGCAGAATGCGCGTGCGCCGTGCGCCGGGATCGAGCAGCCCGTCGGCGGCCAGGCGCTGCGGCCAATAGGTTGCGATAATGTGCAAAAATTCCGCCGATTGACGCCAATGTTCAGCGAGGTCTTCATCCACCAGCGCCGCCGCCTTCGACCAATCCACGTCGTCCACCGCCGAGGCGGCGTCCAACAGGCGGCACAAGGCCTCCGCATAAGCGAGCGCGCGAGAGGGATCGTCGACGCCGCCGGCGGCCGCGTCGCGCGCGCGCACCAGCGCCGCCAATTCCAGGCGCCGCCGCACCGGATCGATCGCCGGCGCGACGTTCAATTCGATCGGATCATGACCCCACACATCAGGATCATCGTCGATGTCGGCAAGCGGTCGGATAGACGGCAACAGCGCCGCCCCGCCGAGCGCGCGCGCGAAGGCGTCCATCAGGCCGCGCGCCGCTCGGCGATTGGGCAAAAGGATCAGCGCATCCGACAAGGCGAAAGCATCGTCGTCGCGCGGCAGCGCGGCGATGCAGGCCTGCGCGAGCGTGTCGAGGAACGGCGCGGTCGCCGCGATCGCGCGCACGCGCGGCGCGGGCCCTGCGAAGAGATCGCTCACGCAGGCCGGCCGGCAAGGCGCGCTTCAGCCGCCGCGCGCGCTTCGGGATCGCCGACATGCATCCAGAATCCGCCGAGCGGTTCGCCGAACAGCCGCCCTCGCGACGCAAGACGGCGCCACACGCGTGTGAACGAAAACGGCTCCAGCGGCTCTGAGTCGAGGATCGCAGGATCAATGACCTGCACGCCGGTATAGGCCCAGGGCGCGCTGGGATCGTCGTCGCGAAAGCGCAGGCGCTGCATCTCATCCATGCGGAAATCGCCGGCGCCGTCGAAGCCGAGGCACTGATCCATCGCGGCCAGCATCAGCCGCGCGGCGCCCGGCTCAAGCGGCGCCGCGCACAAACGCGCAACCGCCGAACCCGCCGGCTCCTCCCACACGGAATCGATGTTGGCCACGAGGATCGGCGCGTCGCCGAGCAGGCTGCGCGCTTGCTTGACGCCGCCGCCCGTCTCCATGAGGCGCGCCCGCTCGTCCGAGATCGCAACGGCGAGATCGCGGCGCCGCGCGAGATGAGCTTCGAGCATGTCGGCGAACGCGTGCACGTTCACCACGACGCGCGAAACGCCGGCATCGCGCAAGCGATCCAGCATATGATCGATCAGCGCCTTGCCGCCGACGTCGACGAGCGCTTTCGGGCGATCGTTCGTCAGGGGCCGCATGCGCGTGCCGAGACCGGCGGCGAGCACCATGGCCGTGTTCGGCGTCATGGCGCGGACTCCAGATGGCGGGCGGCGACAGACCGCACAAAGCTGCGCGCCTCGCCCAGCGCGGGATGCGCCAGCGCTTCGCGCAAATGCGCCCACATGCGCGGCATGAAGTCCGCGTAGCGCGGCTTGCCGTCGCGCACGACGAGGCGGGCGAAGAGGCCCAGGATGCGCATCACGTTCAAGGCGCCGAGAATGGCGAGTTCTTCTTCGAACGTCGCAGCGCTCATGTCGCCGGCGCGCAAATACGCGTCGATCGCCGCGGCGCGGCCTTCTGGCCCGACATCTCGGCGCGCATCGTGCAGCAGCATGGTGAAGTCCCAGCCGCGCCAGCCGCGCACCGCGTCCTGAAAGTCGAGCAGCCCGACCTGCGCGATCGCTGCGCGTTGCGGCAGCCAGACGAGATTCTCCGCGTGGTAATCGCGCAACGTGAAGGCGCGTTGAAACGTCATCGCGTGTCCGATAAGCGCGTCGCGCACGCGCTCCCAGCGCGCGCGGTCGGCGTCGTCGATGCGGATGTCTGTTCCGCGCGGGAGCCACTCGACGAACAGATCGGCGTTGGCTTGCAGGGCCAGCGCATCGAAATCGAGCAGCGGCCACACGCCGTCCGGCGCGGCGAGCCGCGAGGGCGGCGTCTGGCGATGGAGATGCGCCAGCACGGCGGCTGCGGCGCGATAGAGCGCGGCCTCCCCCGCGCGCGCGGGAATGACGCGGGCGAAGAGATCGTCGCCGAGATCCTCGATCACGGCGTATCCGGCCTCGATGTCGGCGGCGTAAACGGCCGGCGCCGAGAGGCCCCAGGCCCGCAATTGATCGGCGACGGCGATGAACGCCTCCACCCGCGAGGCCGCGAGGCGCGAGGTCGCGTTCCAGCCCAGGCGCAGGCGCTCCTCCGGCCCCGCATCCGGCGGACAGGGTCCGCTTTCGGCGCTGCGCGGCGCATCCATCAGGATCGCCGTGCGGCCGTGCAGAACGAGACGTTCATA
>CAZMRN010000311.1:0-3250 GCA_964568575.1 uncultured Caulobacteraceae bacterium | reverse complement strand
CGCCGTGCGCGCGCAGGCGGGCGGCGACCGCATCGACGAACGCGGGAAGCTGCGGCGCGAAGGCGGCGATCGCGCCGTCGCCGGCTCCGCGCAACGCTTCCGGAATCATTGCATCGTCGGGCAGCGGCTCGCGCGCGAGCGCAAACACGAGTGCGTCCTCCTGGGTCGGGTGGGCGCCGACGAGGCGCTCGCGCCAGGCCCCGCGATCGCGCACAAATTGCCGAAGAGGGAAACAATCGAGAAACTCGTTGGCCACAATCAGGCTGGGCCCGGGCGCGACATGCTCCAGACGCTCGACATGCGTCACATCATCCAGGCCGGCGAGGGTGCGCGTTTGCACTGCGCGCAGACTGGGGCTTGCTTCAACGAACGTGACGCGGGCGGCGGCGATGAAATCGCTTTGACTGCGCATGCCGCGCAGCGCGTCGCGCATGAGGGTTCCGTCGCCCGGCCCCAATTCGATGAGCTGCAGCGGCGTGGGCCCTCCCATCGCGCGCCATTCGTGCGCGCACCAGGCGCCGATGAGTTCGCCGAACATCTGCGTCACGCCCGGCGCGGTGATGAAGTCGCGGCCGATGCGCTCGGCGTTTGCGTAATAGCCGTCGCGCGGATCGTGCAGCGCGATGGCCATGAACTCGGCGACAGTCATCGGGCCGTTCGCCCGCACTTGCCGCGCGATGCGGGCGCGCAGCGTCACGCAGGCTTCAGCGCGCGGCGCGTAAGCCACACGCCCGCCGCGATCATCGGCAGCGACAACAACATGCCCATCGTCACATAGCCTTGCAGCGCCTCCGGCATATGCGAATCCGGCTCGCGCACGACCTCCACCAGCGCGCGCGAAAGCCCGTAGCCGACCAGGAACAAGCCCGTCGTCAGCCCCGGTTTTTGCAACGCGTTGAACCGATGCGTGGCGACGCGCAGGACGATGAACAGCACGAGCCCTTCGAGAAATGCCTCATAAAGCTGGCTCGGATGGCGCGGCAGCGGCCCCGCGCCGGGAAACGTCATCGCCCACGGCACATCCGAAGGCCGGCCCCACAATTCGCCGTTCACGAAATTGGCGATGCGCCCGAAGAACAATCCAATCGGCGTCGCCGCAGCCACGCAATCGCCGACGCTCAATAGCGAGGTTTTGCGCGACCTCGCGAAATACACGATCGCCAGGATCACGCCGATCAGGCCGCCATGAAAGCTCATGCCGCCTTCCCACAGCGCCGGGATCGACAGCGGATCGCGCCAGATCATGTCCGGCTTGTAGAAGACGACATAGCCGAGCCGCCCGCCGACGATGACGCCGATGGTCGCCCAGAACAGGAGATCGTCGGTCTGCTCGGCCGTCATCGGCGCCGGCTGCGCGCCCCACAGCCGCGGCGCGCGCACCAGATGCAGGATATAGCGCCACCCGAGCATCAGCCCGGCGATGTAGGCCAGCGCATACCAGCGCAGCTGCAGCGGGCCGATGGTCAGGTCGCCCAGCTGGAAGGGGCCGAGGCTGAGCGCGATCGGGTCCAGATTGGGGAAGTCCAGCGCGGCTTCGAGCATCAGGGCGCCTTTCGGCCGCAGCGTCGGGCGCAGGGATTGCGTTGCCGCCGGGCGGGGCGCTTTCTAAGTACTGCGGAGAAGAGGCGCAAATGCAAAGCCAAAACAGCGTGTTCGACGACGTGGCCAAATTGATGACCGGGGCCATGGGCATGGCCCAGGGGCTGACGGCCGAGGCCAAGACCTTCCTGCGCGCCCAGGCCGACCGGGTGGTCGCCGACATGGACCTCGTCAGCCGCGACGAGTTCGAGGCGGTCAAACAACTCGCCGCCGACGCCCGCGCCGAGGCCGACGACCTGCGCGCCAGGCTCGAAGCGCTGGAGCGGCGCCTGGCGGGCTAATCGCGTCTGTCACAGGCGCGATGTTGCAGCGCACCCCGAACGCCCATAGCTTGGCTTGGGGATTGATTCGCCGCGGGGCGAAACCCGCGGTCCAAGGGCGGATGAAGCCAGCCTCCGGCGAGGGCGCAGGAGGCGTGAGAGCGACGCTCTCTATTGGGGGACCGCCATGGATCTCTATGTCGACGACGAAAGCCTGGACTCCGCAGACCCGCTCGACGTGGTGGAGGCGATCGTCGCCTCCGACGACCGCTTCGCCGTCGAGCGCGCCGACGACGGCGACGTGCAATTCTCCTTCGACGGCCCCTGGGCCGGCGCGGCGGGCTATTTCAGCTTCCGCGAGGAATTGCCGGCGCTGTTGTTCACGCTCGGCTTCGATCTGCGCGCGCCGATGTCGCGCCTCGGCGACGCCACGCGCCTTGCCGCGCTGATCAACGAAAATCTCTGGCTCGGGCATTTCGACGTCTGGAGCGACGACGGTTCGGTGATCTTTCGCCATTCGCTGCCGATGATCGGCCGCGAAGAAATTTCCATGGGCGAGGTGCAGGCCTTGCTCGCCGCGGCGCTCGATGCTGCGGATCGGTTCTATCCCGCGTTCGCGTATCTGTTCGAAAGCGGGCGCTCGCCGGAAGATGCGGCCAAGGCCGCCATGTTCGAAACGGCGGGCGAGGCGTGACATGAGATGAGCGGGCTTGAGTCTCCGCGCATCGCCCTGATCGGCGCGGGCCAGCTCGGCGGCGCGCTGGTGCGCGGATGGGTGGAGGCCGTGCGCCGCGGCGGCGGTCTCGAATTGACGGTGCTGGAGCCGCATTTCGACGAGCGCCTCGCGGAGGCGCTGCAAAGCGTCGGCGCGGTGCTCAATCCGCCCGATCAGGGGCCGGTCGACATCGTCGTGTTCGCGGTGAAGCCGCAGGCCTTCCTGCAGGCGGCGGAGGGCGTGCGCGGCTTCATCGGCCCGGACACGCTGATCCTGTCGGTGATGGCGGGCGTGTCGCTGGGCACCCTGTCGCGCGTGCTCGGAACGTCGCGCGTCGTGCGCGCGATGCCGAACACGCCCGGCCAGATCGGCCGCGGCGTGACCGCCTATGTGCCGAGCCCGCAATGCAGCGCCAATGATCGCGCGCTGGTCGAGCAATTGCTCGAGCCGCTCGGCGATGTCGAGCCGATCCCCGCCGAACGGCTGATGGATGTCGTGACGGCGGTGTCGGGTTCGGGGCCGGCCTACGTGTTCCTGCTGGCCGAAGTGCTGGCGGCGGTGGGCGAGCAGGAGGGGCTCGATCGCGAGGTGGCGCAGCGCCTGGCGCGCCAGACGGTCGCTGGCGCCGGCGCGCTCATGCTGGCCACCGAGGAAGGCGCCGCCGCTTTGCGCAAGC
>CAZMRN010000310.1:2909-3255 GCA_964568575.1 uncultured Caulobacteraceae bacterium | reverse complement strand
AGCGCGCGCACTGCGATCGCGGCGCCGTCCGGCGCATCGAGCGCGGCGGCGAACACGCCCTCGGCGGCGGCGTCGAGCGTCGCTTCAAGCATGGTTTCGGCGTTGGAATCGTAGCGCGCAGTTAAGCGGTCGGTGTCGGCGTCGAGGCGGCGCAGCGACAACGACAATGTCTTGAGCGCATCGTTGCGCGTGGACAGCGAGAGGCGCAGATCGGCTTCGCCGGCGCGGCCGAACGCAGCTTCGCGCACGATGATGCGCGGCGCCGTTGCGTCGTCCAGCGTCACGTCGAAAGACGGGCCGCCGCGCGGCCGCGTCGCGGACAGCGCAGGCGCGCGGTCGATGGTGA
>CAZMRN010000310.1:602-2846 GCA_964568575.1 uncultured Caulobacteraceae bacterium | reverse complement strand
TTCTCCGCGCGCGCCCACACGCCAGTTGCGTCCGACAGCGTGATCGTGCGGGCGCTCAAATCGCCGATCCAGGCGCCGCGCACGCCGTCGATCTGCAATCGTCCCAGACGCCAGACTTTCTGACCATCGGCGAGCGCGTCGACCAGAGGCGCAGCGCCGGGCCCAAGCGCAAGCGCGGCCGCGCTCGCCAGCGTCAGCGCGCCGACGCCGATCCACACGCGCCTGCGCGGCGAGGCGGGCGCGTCGCTCAAAACGCCTGCCCGATGCTGACATACACGGCGAAATCCTCATCGCCCGGACGCGGATCGATGGGCGCTGCGAGATCGAGGCGCAGCGGCGCAAACCCCAGATCATAACGCACGCCGATGCCCGCGCCCCAGCGAAAATCGGCGGCGTCCTCGAGATCATTGACGGCGGTTCCGCCGTCGAGGAACACCACGCCGCCCCAGGCGCCGGAAAAGCGCGCGCGCGCTTCGACGCTGGTCTCCAGGAGGCCGCGGCCGCCCGGCGGTTCGGCGCTGCGCGCAAACGTTTCCGGCGCGATGGAATTGTACGCGTAGCCGCGCACCGAGCCGCCGCCGCCGGCGTAGAACAAGCGATCGAGCGGAAGATCGGCGTCGTCGCCGACAAGCGGCGCGATCCAGCCGGCGCGCGCGCGCAGCGCCAGGGTGAAGCTTTCGTCGTCGCGAAATGATTCGAAGGTGCGCGCATCGGCGAGCGCGCGCACGAAACCCGTGGTCTGGTCGCCGGTGGCGATCGAGGGCTCGAGGCGCACGTCGATCACATCGCCCTGGCGGGCGTCGAGCGTGTTGGCGGTGGTGTCGCGGCGCGCCGCGCCGAAGGCTGAAAACACGATCGCATTCTCGATGCCGGCGGCTTCGCTATAGGCGTCGGCGCTGGCGCGCAGGCCGTAGCTCAAGGCGATGCGCTGACGCGGGCGCGCATCGCGCGACCAGCCGAGATAGACGCTGTCCTGATTGTAGGGCCCGGCGTCCTCGTGCGCGGCGCCGGCCGACCAGGTGATGGTGCGCCCCGCATCGTCGCTGAACGGCAGCGCCAGGCGCGCATCGATCGCCTGTTTCAGTTCGGCCGCCTGCACCGCGACGGTGATGGTTTCCGCACGGCGCAAACGATTGCGCAGGCTCCATTCCGCTTCCGCGCCGGCGCCGTCGGTGGTGGAATAGCCTGCGCCGAGTTCGATCGAACGCGGGGCGCGCGGCTCAAGGCGCAAGGTCACGTCGCGCAGGCCTTGCGCGTTCGGCGCGTCGGCGAGCGCAGCATCGACGCTGGCGAAGGCGCCGGTGGACGCCGCCGCCCGACGCAAACGCGACAGGCGATCGGGCGCATAAGGAACGCCGGGATCCCAGCCGGCGAAACGATCGGCGACCTCCTGGCGCACGACGCCTTCAGGCGCGACGCGCACAGCGCCCAAACGCGCAGCCGCGCCGACGCGGATATGGAACGTCGCCTGCAGCGTTTGCGCCGCGTGATCGACGATCACGCGCCGCTCCTTGATCGTCGCGTCGGGATAGCCGCGCGCGCGGAGGATTTCGACCATCGCCTGTTCGGCGCCGAGCACGTCGCCGGCGCGCGCGGCGGCGCCGGGCGAAAGCGCTGCGATTCGCGCGTCCAGCGTCGATGCGGCGCCTGCATCGGGCGCTGCGTCGTCATAGACGAGCGCGGCTTGCGCGTAGCGATAGCGCGGACCCGGCGTGATGCGCACGCGTGCGACGGGCGGATCGTCTTGCGCTTCCGCTTCGATTTCGGCGGCGTAATAGCCTTCGCTGCGCAGAAATGCGCGTGCGATGGCAGCTGCTTCCTCGGCTTCGCGTTCGGCGTCGAACAGCGAGCGCGGCGCGTCGCGCTCGGGCAGCACCGCGACGAGACCGGCGCGCAGGTCTGCATCGACGCCGACGATCTCGACCGGCGAGGCTTGCGCGTGCGCCGTGCCGCACACAGCAAGGGCGAAAGCGAGCGGACAGGTGAGGGCGCGGGCGCGCATGGCGAGGGGCTTCCCGGATTCGCGTGGCCGCGATAGCCAAAAGTGGAGCCCGGTTTGGCGGCTATCGCGGTCCCAAATGAGAATGGGCGCCAGCGTGGCCGGCGCCGGTTAATGCGCCCTGACCAGATCATGGCAGCATCACGGAGATCGTGTGCAAAGCGACGCCGACGACGCCGCCGATCAGCGCGCCATTGATGCGCACATATTGCAGATCGTCGCCGACGCTCTGCTCCAGTTTCGCC
>CAZMRN010000310.1:266-574 GCA_964568575.1 uncultured Caulobacteraceae bacterium | reverse complement strand
CGATGCCGGCGACGTCGCCGCCATGGCGCGCGGCGAGCGCGGCGGCGAGCGCGCGCAGATGCGCATTGATCGCCGCGCGCGCCGCGTCGTCCTGGATGAGGCCTTCGCCGATGCGCACGATCGCCGCTGCGATCGCGCGCCGCAGCGGTCCGGGCGGATCGACGCCGTCGTCGCGCAGACGCGCCTTCATGTCGCGCCACAGATCGGCGCCGAGGGCGCGCAGCGCGGGATGGGCGAGCGCCTCGTCGATCAACGCTTCGAGTTCCGCGCGCAGGGCGGGATCGGTCTGCAGGTCTTCCGCGAAGCGG
>CAZMRN010000310.1:0-256 GCA_964568575.1 uncultured Caulobacteraceae bacterium | reverse complement strand
CCGCATTGGCTTGCGCGCGCAGCGGATGGGCGGCGTCGGCCGTCACCGCGCGCAGCGTATCGGCCAAGGCGCCGATGATCGCGTCGGCGGCCTTGGAATCGACGCCGATCAATCGGCTGAACCAGGGCGAACGGGCGCGCACGCGCTGGCGAATCGCGCCCTGATGGGCCTCGAGCGCGCGCCAGCCTTCGGCCAAGGCGGCGTCGACGAGCAGCTGGGCGCGGCCGCTTTCGGCGGCGGCGGCGAGCGCGCGTCC
>CAZMRN010000309.1:0-3262 GCA_964568575.1 uncultured Caulobacteraceae bacterium | reverse complement strand
CTTCGAGCGCGGCGATCACGCGCCGCGTCGGCGCGGCGTGCAGCCAGGGCGCGTGCGCGATGCCGGCGCTCATCGCGGCTCCTCCTGGAACACGGTGACGGGACGGCCCTGCGCGTCGCGGGTTTCGATGTAGCGCCCGCTCGGCGCGCCGGCGTCGAGGATCGCGGCGACGACGAAGCTCAACGCCGCCATCACGCAGCCGGCGAACCAGACGCGCGCATCGACGGTGCGATCTTCGCTGCGGCGCAGCCGCCGCCAGATCCACAGCGCGACGAAGGGCGTGAAGAACGCAATGAGGGCGATCACGAACTGGCGCATCTCTTACTCATACAAGCGCTCATAAAGCGCACGAATCATCGCCGCCGTCGCGCCCCAGATGAAACGGTTGTCGTAGGGCATGGCGTAATAGCTGCGCATCGCGCCGCGCCAGAACGTCTCGCGGCGCTCGTGGTTGGCCGGGTTCATCAGGAAAGCGAGCGGCGTCTCGAACACCGCGTCCACCTCGCGCGGATCGGGATTGAGCGCAAAGCCCGGCTCGACGAAGGCGATGATCGGGGTGATGCGGAAGCCCGAGCCGGTCTCGTAGAGATCGCCCCCGCCCAGCGGCGTGATCCACTCCCGCGTCAGCCCGATCTCCTCATGCGTTTCGCGCAGCGCGGCGGCGAGCGGTCCATCATCCTCGGCCTGGATGCGCCCGCCGGGAAACGCCACCTGGCCGGCGTGCGTGGGCATCGCGGCGGCGCGCTGGGTGAGCAGCATTGTCCACCCTCCCGGCCGGCGCACGATCGGCGCCAGCACCGCGGCCGGCGTCAGCGGGCTTGCATCCGCGCCATGCGGCTCAAGATCGCGCTCCGACCGCACCGGCGCCTCGCCCAGCCGATCAAGCGGCGTCAAACGCGCCGCGAGGCGGGATTGGAAATCGTCGATGGAGAGCATGGGGAGGATGTGCGGCGGCGCGGGGCGTTTGTCTATGGGTGCGTCATCCGGCGACGTCTTCGATGTCGACCCGCGCGGGACGTGAGCCGACTGGCGACCCGTTCCGCATCTCCATGATGTGCAGCGTGCGAGACTGCATCAGGCGCCGTTCGATTTCGGGATGCAATTCCATAGGCAGGCCGACATAGCGGCCGTCCGGCAATTGTCCCGCGAGGGAATGAAAGTCGACGAAATAGACCCACCGACGAACATCTGCGGCGGCGCCGGCGACATAGGTCAACGCGACCCGATCCGTCCCCGCGTCCGCGTACAAGCCGTACTGCGCGCCGGAGCGAAACATGTTTGCGTAAAGATCGACCGGAAAATCCGCACGAGTCGATGTTGCAAAGGGAATCCAATTCGGCGCGTTTTGCCCGGAGGACGCCGCCAATGGATCGGACTCCTCAAATACAGGCGACCCGCGCGGGACCGCCGGCGCCGTTCGCGCATTCGCGGGCGTCTGCGCGCTCGGTCGTTGGATCGCATTTTGCGATGGCGAACTTGCAAGCGGCGGCGGCGCATCGCGGTCGGGCTGCGTGACGGCGGAAACGAACTGTCGTCGCGCCTCGTGAACAACGAGGGCGCCGCTCAGTTCGACGAGTATGAGGACAACGCCGAGCGCGAACACCACTGCGACCCATATGATATGGGCGGCCACGGCCCCAAGGATCGCGCCGATGACGGCGCCGCCAATCGCGGTGTCCTGACCAAATTCGTTATGCGCGTATCCAGCGCCAAATAGGGCGCCAATCAGGCCAAGCGCGACCGTCAGCTTGTTTTTCGCATCGCTGTTCATGGCCGCCCCCACGCGTCGCCAGCACCCGACATGATCGTTGGTAGCATGGATTGGGCTGAGAGCTAATTCCCCCTCACCCCACTGCAAACCACCCACCGCAACTCCACACCCCCATCACGCCGTCGCGCATCTCGCCCCACCCCACCAACTCATAAAACGGCGCGCGCAGCACGCGCGCCTCCAGCCGGCCGCGCACCAGCACGTAGGGCCGCGGTTCGCCGCTTGCGGACACATGCACCCGCAGCGGATGGTTCTCATCCAGCACAACGACATCGCCGACATTGGTGGTGAACGCGATGCGCTGATCGCGCCCCTCGCCCAGCCGATCGGCGCGGATCGCGACGAACGGCGCGTCGGCGACATCGACGCGGATTTTCTCCACCGGCGTGACGAGATAAGTGAGCCCGTCCTCGTCCTTGCGCAGGATCGAGGAAAACAGCCGCACCATGCTCTCGCGCGTGATGCGCGCGCCTTCGTGCTTCCAGGTTCCGTCGGCGAGAATTTCGAACCCCGCCTCGCCGCAATAGGGCGGGTCCCAGCGCTCGACCGGCGGCGGGCCGCGGCCGGCGCCGGCGTCGCGTTGCAGCGCGGCCATAAAGTCCTGGAAAGACTGGGCTTCGCTAGACTGGGCCTCGATCGACTGGGCCTTGAAAGATGAGGGTTCGGTCATCTCTCGCCTTTTCGCGCGCTTTCGCCGAAGGGTGCGGCGACAACACGGGCGCATCGCCTTATTTCCGCCGGCAAAGGTAGGAGCTTGCCCCCCTGATGAGCAATGATGCGTTCTCCAGCCGCGCCGCCGCCGACGCGATCCTCGCCGAAGCCGAGCGCGCCGCCGAGGCCCTCACCCGGGTGCGCGCGGAGGTGGGCAAGGCGGTGTTCGGCCAGGAGCGCGTGGTCGAGCAGACCTTGGCCTGCATTCTCTCAGGCGGCCACGCGCTGCTCGTCGGCGCGCCGGGCCTGGCCAAGACGCGCCTCGTCCACGCGCTGGCCGACGTCATCGGTCTGCCCTGGGCGCGGGTGCAATTCACGCCCGACCTGATGCCCGCCGACATCTTGGGCTCGGAGGTGCTGGATCAGGATTCCGCCGGCAAACGCCATTTCCGCTTCGTCAAAGGCCCGGTGTTCACCAGCCTGTTGATGGCCGACGAGATCAACCGCGCCAGCCCGCGCACGCAATCGGCGCTGCTGCAAGCCATGCAGGAGCGCCGCGTCACCATCGCTGGGCAGAATTACGACCTGCCCGCGCCCTTCCACGTGCTCGCCACGCAGAACCCGATCGAGCACGAAGGCGCCTATCCGCTGCCCGAAGCGCAGCTCGACCGCTTCCTGCTGCGGATCGACGTGCCCTATCCCGACGAGGACACCGAGCGGCGCATCCTCATCGAGACCACCGGGACCAGCGAAGCTCAGCCCGCCCGCGTGCTCGACCCCGCCGCGCTGACCGCCCTGCAAGGCCTCGTGCGGCGCATGCCGGTGGGCGAGAAGGTCGTC
>CAZMRN010000308.1:0-3269 GCA_964568575.1 uncultured Caulobacteraceae bacterium | reverse complement strand
TCGTCGTCTCGCCGATGGCGCAATATTGTGCCGTCGACGGCGTGCCGACCGACTGGCATCTGGTGCATTATGCCAGCCGCGCCATTGGCGGCGCCGGTCTTTCTCAACAGCGTCCCGAAATCCGGCACGCATCTCTTGCGCAACATCGTGCGGATGTTCGTGCCAGCCGAGCAGCAATATCACCGCGACTTCGTTCAACTGCCGAATTTGCATGCGCATCAATCGGCGCTGCGCGGCGCGAGCCCAGCCATGCTGAGTTGGGGTCACCTGCTGTTCTCCGATGACAGCAGCGTCGCGCTGAACGGCGTGCGCCACATCGTTCTCGTCCGTGACCCTTACGATTGGGTGCTCGCGCGCGCGCGCTTCTTCCTGTCGGAAGAATTTCAGGGGCCGCTCAACAACATCAAGGGCGGCGCCGCGGCCATCGACGACGTGCTGAACCTGATGATTTTCGGCTCGTTCCAAAAGGCGCCGAGCCTTCTCGACATTTACACGTTCAACGCCGTCGCCTGGATGAACGGCGCGACCTTCATGGTCCGCTACGAGGACATCGTGCGTCATCTCAAGGCGCTGGACGGCGTCGCCGCGCACGCCTTCTTCGCCGAGCTCCTGGGCGCGTGCGGAATCGATTTGCCTGCGGATTGGCGCGAGCGCGTGCGCATCGGGTCGGACCGCAAACATTCCGCCACCGCACGCGAGCATTTGTCCAACGACGTCGCGGTGCCGGACGACCTGCCCGAGCGTCAGAAGCGCCTCGTCGATTTCGCCGCGCCCGGTCTGCGCGCGATGCTCGGCTATCGCTGAGCTGCGCGTCCCTGATGTCCTCAACGCTCGGCCCCGGCGCAGGCCGGGGCCCAGCGAGGCGCCGCGCCTACATTTTCAGGCGCAATTGGCCCAGATAGTCGCGCTTGCCGAGCGGCACGCCTTTGGTCCGCAGGATGTCGTAGGCGGTGGTGGCGTGGAAATGCAGGTTCGGCGTCGCGAACGAGAACAGATAGCCCTCGACCGTGAAGGGCAGCTTCAGCTCGCCGAGCGCGAACACCATGTCGCGGCCCTCAAGCGCGTTCACCTCGTCCGGGTTCAGCGCCTTGAGCGCGGCGAGCGCGTCGGCGACGGCTTTTTGCAGCGCGGGATAGCCCAGCTCGGGCGTGGCCCCCGGCGGCGTCATCAGGCCCTTCTTGCAGGCTTCGACTGCGCCGATCGAATGCGCCACCGTCGACAACACCTGGAACCGGAAGGGCAGCATGTCGGGGAACAGCCGCGCCTCGACGATCTCGTTCGGATCGATGCCGTTGTCGGTGCAATGCGACAGCCCGCGCTCGAGAAATCCCGACACCGCGCCGACCGTCTGGATGAAGCCGAGCACGGTCGCGTCGTACAACGATATGGCCATTGTGGTTCCTCTTCTGTGAAACGGTTACGCGGCGGAGCGCACGCGCACATACTCGCCCGGCGCGTCGCCCAGCGGCTTGAGCGCGCCGTCTCCGGGTGTGCGGGCCGGGACCATCGGTCCCGACAGCCGCCCCAACCAGGCGCGCCAATGCGGCCACCAGGAGCCTGGATGTTCGACAGCGCCGGCTAGCCAGTCGTCAAGCGTCGCGGGCAGGGCGGGGTTGGTCCAGTGCTGATATTTGTTGGCCGACGGCGGATTGATCACCCCGGCGATATGGCCTGAGCCCGCCATCAAAAACTCGACCGGCCCGCCGAACAATTTCGCGCTGGCGTAAACGCTTTTGGCCGGCGCGATATGATCCTCGCGCGAGCTTTGCATGAAGATCGGCGTCTTGACGCGCTTGAGATCGATGCGCTCGCCCAGCAGGCTAAGCTCGCCCTTGGCCATGGCGTTGTCGTGATAGAAGCGGCGCAGATAAAACATGTGCAGCGCGCGCGGCATGCGCGTCTGATCGGAGTTCCAATAGAGGAGATCGAACGGGGGCGGCTTCTTGCCGAGATAATAATTGTCGACCACGTAGGACCAGATCAGATCGTTCGAGCGCAGCGCGTTGAAGGTGTCGGCCATCGCCTGCGCATCGAGCAGGCCGCCCTGCGCATCGACGCGATCCTGCAGATAGCGGATGCCGGCGTCGTCGGTGAACACCTTGAGATCGCCGGCGAACTCGAAATCCGATTGCGAGGCGAAGAAGGTCGCACTGTTGATGCGGTCGTCGCCGCGCGCGGCCATGTAGCCCAGCGTCGCCGCCAGGAGGGTGCCGCCGATGCAATAGCCGACCGTGTTGACTTTCTCGACGCCCGTGGCGTCCTGCACCGCCTGCACGCCGGCGAGAATGCCGTCGCGCATGTAATCCTCGAAGGTTTTCTCCGCCATATCGGCGTCGGGATTGATCCAGGAGGCCAGGAACACCGTCACGCCCTGATCGACGAGCCATTTGATCATGGAATTCTTCGGCTGCAGGTCCATGATGTAGAATTTGTTGATCCAGGGCGGAAAGATCAAAAGCGGCGTTTCGAGCGTTACCTGAGTGGTCGGGGCGTATTGCAGGATTTCGATCAGCCCATTGCGGAAGATCACCTTGCCCGGCGTCGTGGCGATGTTTTCGCCCAACTTGAAGGCGTTGAGATCGGTTTGGGTGATCGCCAATTGGCCATGGCCGCGTTTAAGGTCTTCGGCGAAATTCTCCATGCCTTTGACAAGGCTTTCGCCATGGGTCTCCAGCATGGCCTTCAGCGCGGCCGGATTGGTGATCAGAAAGTTCGACGGGGAGGCTGCGTCCACCGCCTGCTTCATGAAGAACGCCGCCTTGCGCTTGGTTTCTTCGTCGACGCCGTCGGCGTGGTCCACCAGCGTGGTGAGGAATTGCGAGGTCGCCAGATAGGTGTCGCGCAAGAGCGCGAAGGCGGGATTGGCGCTCCATTCGGGATCGCGGAAGCGCTTGTCCTTGAGGCTCGCATCCTCGCCCGCCTGGCCGAGCATCAGGCGCTGGGCGTGGCGCTGCCACACCTCCAGATAGCGCCGCCACAAATCCGCATGGGCCTCGCGCAGCGTTTCAGGCTGCAGCGCCAGCTTGCCCCACACGGTCGAGAGCGCCCCCTGCACGTCGAACGGATCGGGCCGCCAGGGCAGGTTCGCGCCATGCGCGGCGTCTAGGAAGGAGGTCGCGAACACGGTGTTGGCGCGCGCCATGGCCTCGGCCAGATTGCGCGACAATTCCGCGATCGCTTCCGGGGATTGGCTGACGAGCAGATCAGGCAAGGTCGGCGTGGCGGCGGGGGTGGGGGCCTTGGCCGCGTTCACGGGGGCTGGCGCCGAC
>CAZMRN010000307.1:0-3277 GCA_964568575.1 uncultured Caulobacteraceae bacterium | reverse complement strand
ACATCGCAGCCTGCGGCGATGCTTTTTTCCGCGCGCATGCGCAGCGGGCCGCTCAACGCGTGCATGTCGAGATCGTCGCTGACGAGCAGGCCCTTGAAGCCCAAATCGCCGCGGATCACGTCGCGAATGACGCGGTGCGATTGCGTGGCGGGGTTTTCGCGGTCGAGCGCTTCGAACACGATGTGCGCCGTCATGCCGATTTCAGCGTCGGCGAGCGCGCGGAACGGCGCGAAATCCGCGCCAAGTTCGTTCAAGCCGGCGGCGACCCGCGGCAGCGCCTTGTGGCTGTCGGCCTCGGCCCGGCCATGGCCCGGCATGTGTTTGATGCAACCCACCACGCCGCCGGCGCGCAGGCCCGCAAGCGCTGCGCGCGCCAGCGCGGCGATCGCTTCCGGCTGACGCGAAAACGCGCGGTCGCCGATGATCGGATCGGCGCCGTCGATCGGCGCATCGCACACCGGCGCGAAATCGCCGTCGACGCCGATCGCCTTCAATTCGTGCGCGATCAGGCGATGGCCGAGCGTCGCGGCCTCAAGCCCCAGGCCCGCATCGCGCGCATACAGATCGCCATACGCCTTCGCCGCCGGCCAGACCGGCCAATCCGGCGGCCGCAGACGCGCCACGCGCCCGCCTTCCTGGTCGATGAACACGATCGCGTCGCGCCCGAGCGCCGCACGCAGATCGGCGCACAGAGCCTTGACCTGGGCGCGATCGATGCAGGCTTCGCGAAACAGGATCAGCGCCCAGGGCTGCGCCTCGCGCAGAAAGCCGCGCAGCGCGTCGTCGATCTTCGGCTGGCGAACGCCGAGGGCGCAGGCGGCTATGCTCATGGGCGCAGCATACGGCTCAAGCGGGCGGCTGGAAACCGGGCCGCTTCACCGGCGCACGGCGATGCAATCCTGCCCGAGCGCGCGCACGCGGTTGCAGAACGCTTCGGCGTTGGCGCGATCGGCGAAAGCGCCGGCGCGCACGCGCCAATAAATGCCCTGCTGACCGAGATCGGCGTGCTGCACGTCGAGGCTGGCGTCGGCGAAGAGCGCGGGATCGCGCGCGCTCAGGCGCGACCACAGCGGCTGCACCGAGTCCTGCGTGCGCAACGCCGCGATCTGCGCCACATAAGCGCCGTCGCGCGCAAACACAGGCTCGGCCGTCGCCGCTGCGTCGGCGGCGGCGAAATCATCCGTCAGCGGCGCCTCGTCGGCGGGGCGAAGCCGCACGGCTTCATCCTCGTCACGGCCTTCCAGCGTGTCGTAGAGCGATTCCGCCACCGCGGATTCCGATTCCAGCATCGCCGCCGAAGGCGCGGATTTGTACGACGCGTCCGCCGGCGCGATTCGCGGCGGCCCGGCGCTGAAGCCGCCATAGACGTTCCACACGATGGCGGCGAAGGCGGTGACGATCACGCCCGACAGGATAAGCAGAATCGGCTGACGGCGCGGCGTATCTTCGATGTCGAGACGCACGCCGCGCGACGCGCGCAGCGGCGGCGGCGCGTAGACTGGGCGATCGAACCGGCTCATGCACGCTCCCGCGAAGAATCATCGCGACGCTGCAGATTACCCCTTGGGGTTTCTGAAAAGGTTACCAACCCTCGAAAACGCTGCGGCGCGCCGTCAGCCGGTGCGGTAGGGCGCGAAAATCCGGCGGTGTTCTTCGATGGCGTAATCGTCGGTCATGCCGGCGATGTAGTCGCAGATGCGCCGCGCCGTGCGCAGGCCGCCGGGATCGTCGCCCACGACATGCCAATCCGCCGGCAGCGTGCCGGGTTCGTCGAGGAACACGGTGAACAGATCGCGCACGATGCGCTTGGCGTGGCTGCGCCGCCTGTTCACCTTCCAGTGACGATACATGCGCGCCATGAGAAAGCGGCGCAGCGGCGCTTCCTGCGCGCGCATCGCCTCGGAGAAGCCGATCAGCGGACGGCCTGCGGCGCGCACGTCCTCGGCGGAGCCGGGCTTGAACGCAGCAAGGCGCGCGCGCGATTCCTGAACCAGATCGTCGACCCATTCGCCGATCAGGCGGCGGATGATCTCGGCGATTTTGCGCGGCGTTTCGAGGCCGGGATAATCCCGCTCGACCGCATCGGCGACGCGCGCGGCCATCGGCGTTTCGGCGCGCAATTCGTCGAGCGTGAACAGCCCCGCGCGCAGGCCGTCGTCGATGTCGTGATTGTTGTAGGCGATGTCGTCGGCGTGGGCGGCAACTTGCGCCTCAAGCCCCGGCCAGGTCGCGAGATCGAGATCGTGCGTCGCGTCATATTCCTGAATGGCGGCCGGCAACGCCGCGAGCCGCCCGCGGTCGGAGACCAGCGGACCATTATGCTTGACCACGCCTTCGAGCGTCTCCCAGGACAGGTTGAGGCCGTCGAAGGCGGGATATTTGCGCTCGAGCTTGGTCAGCGCGCGCAGCGTCTGGGCGTTGTGGTCGAAACCGCCGAAGGGCTGCATGCATTCGTCGAGCACGTCTTCGCCGGTATGGCCGAAAGGCGGATGGCCGATATCGTGGGCGAGCGCGCAGGCTTCGGCGAGATCGGTGTCCAGCTCAAGTTGCTTGGCCACGGCGCGCGCGATCTGCGCGACCTCGAGGGAATGCGTCAGCCGCGTGCGGTAATGGTCGCCCTCATGCGCGACGAACACTTGCGTTTTGCCTTTGAGCCGGCGGAAGGCGCTGGCGTGAACGATGCGGTCGCGGTCGCGCTCGAACGGCGTGCGCGTGGTCGAGGCGGGCTCGGGGTGGAGCCGGCCGCGCGTGCGCCGCCAGTCCGTGGCGTAGGGCGCAAGGCCCTGCGCTGCGCCCGCGCCCCGCTTTCCCGCCGCATCCGCCACACGCTTCTCCCAAGCCGTCCTGGCGACCACTATATACTCTCATGTCCAGAGCACACCGGATCACATGCCCATGACCGAGCCCGTCACGCTGTCCGCCGCCGCCGCCGCCCGCATCAAGGCCGTGGTGGCGCAGGAGCCCGCCGGCGCCGGCCTGCGGGTCGCGGTCGAGGGCGGGGGCTGTTCCGGCTTCCAGTATCAGATCGACGTGGCTCCCGCGCCTGCGGCCGACGATCTCGTGATCGAGCGCGACGGCGCGCGCCTGTTCGTCGATCCGGTCTCGGTTCCCTTCCTGGAGGGCTCGGAGGTCGATTGGGTCGAGGAATTGCTCGGCGCGGCCTTCAAGGTGCGCAATCCGAACGCGCGCACCAGCTGCGGCTGCGGCGTCTCCTTCTCCGTATGATGCGCGACGGCGAGCGCCGCGGCGCCGGCTGGGACGCGCTGCGCGCCCACCG
>CAZMRN010000306.1:0-3295 GCA_964568575.1 uncultured Caulobacteraceae bacterium | reverse complement strand
CCTCATCCGTCTCGCCGCTTCGCGGCGATCCACCTTCTCCCACAAGGGGAGAAGGAAAATGCTCAGGCGCCTTTCCAATCCGGCTTGCGCTTCTGGGCGAAGGCCAGCGGGCCTTCGACGAAATCGGCGCTTTTGAACATCGCCTGCACGGCGGGGTATTTGCTCTGACCGCGCAGCGCCGCCTCGAGCGCCTGTTCGGCGAGGCCGCGCTGCACGGCTTCCTTCGAGGCGCGGATCGACATCGGCGAGCATTCCAGGATTTGCCCCGCCCAGCCGCGCGCGGCGGCCATCACCTCGGCCTGGGGGACCACCTGGTTGACGAAGCCTAGGCGCAGGCCTTCTTCCGCGCCGACCCGGCGGCCGGTCAGGATCATGCCCATGGCCTGCTTCTCGCCGATCTGGCGCGGCAGCCGGTGCAGGCCGCCCGCCAGCGCCGCCAGCCCCACCCGCGGTTCCGGCAAGGCGAATACGGCGGCGTCGGCGGCGACGATGATGTCGCAGGCGAGCGCGATCTCGAAGCCGCCGCCCATCGCCAGCCCGTTCACCGCCGCGATCACCGGCTTGTTGAGGTCGAATCGGCTGGTCAGCCCGGCGAACCCGGTCGCAGGCGTCCACATCTTGCCGCCCATGGCCTGATATTTCAGGTCGTTGCCGGCCGAGAAGGCCTTGTCCCCGGCCCCGGTGATGATCGCGACCCACAGCGCGGGGTCGTTCTGGAAGCGGTCGAAGGCGTCGGCCAGCTCCTGATTGGCGGGGGGATGGAGGGCGTTCATCACCTCCGGCCGGTTGATCGTCACGATCAGCAGCGGGCCTTCGGCCTCGATCTTGCAGAACTCCTGTCCGGACATGGGCCTTAACTCCCTGTTTGCCTTGTTTGGACGGTCTTAACGAGCTCTACGCCATGAATCCTCTGGAAAATTTCCTGCCGTGGCGGTTCCGCTCGCGGCGTTCGGAGACCGCCAGCGCGGCGGTGGAGTTGCGTCGTTTGAGCGAAACGCGTCCCACGACGACCGAGGGCGCCGCCGATTGGTGGGTGAAGGTGCGCGAGGCGCCCTATGGGCCCTATACGAGCGCGCAATTGCTCAAATTCATCGAGGAAGGCCGCGTGCGGCCGAACACGCAGGTCGCCCGCGCCAAGGACGGCCCCTGGAAAGAAGCGCGCACGCACGCAGATCTCTTCGTGCAGCCGCGCGCGGAGGCGGCCCAGGCGGGCGGCGACCAGGCGCTGGCCAATCTTTTCGTTTACGCTGAAATACATTCCGGCGCCTGGATGCCGTTCATGGCGGCGCTGGAGACGCTGGGGCGGATCTGCGAAGTGGCGCCGGGCTTCTGGCTGGTGCGCACGCATCGCAGCGTGGGCGTGATGCGCAACACGCTGTCGCAGACGCTCGAACGCGGCGACCGTTTCGTCGTGATCGACGCGACGCGCGACCGCTTCGCCTGGTTCAATCTCGGCCCCGAAGTCGATTCGCGGATCAAGGAAGTCTGGAACGCCGCCAACGGCGCGCGGAAATAACCCGCCGCCTCCTTCTCCCCTTGTGGGAGAAGGTGGCGCGCAGCGCCGGATGAGGGGTGCTCGCGAAACCCTGCAAGCGTTGGCGCCGTCACCCCTCATTCGTCAGCTTCGCTGACACCTTCTCCCACAAGGGGAGAAGGTGGGACGTCACCCCAAGCGGCTCGGCTTCAGATCGCGGCGATAGCGCTTCCAATTCTCCACATAGTGCGCCGCCGACAGCGCGAACATCCGCCGCTGCGCGTCGCTGACGGCGCGCGCCGCTTGCGCCGGCGCGCCCGTGATCAATTGGCCTTCCTCGAAACTTTTGCGCTCGGTGACGAGCGCGTGCGCGCCCACGAGGCAATGGCGCGCGATGCGCGCATGATTGAGCACCGTCGCCTTGATGCCGATCAGAGACTCATCCTCGATCGTGCAGCCGTGCAGCATCGCATGATGGCCCACCGTGACGTTCGCCCCGATCGTCAGCGGCGCGCCATGATCGGTGTGCAGCACCGAACAATCCTGAACGTTGGAATTCTCGCCGATCGTGATCGGATCATTATCCCCCCGCAGCACCGCGCCCCACCACACCGAGGCGTTGCGCTTGAGGATCACCCGGCCGATGACCACGGCGGTCGGCGCCACCCAGAAGGCGGCCTCGTCCTCGACCTCGAGATCGGCGTCGGCGAGGGCGTAGATGGTCATGGCGGCGCCTCCTTCTTGTCGGTTTGATGTCGCGTGTTGCAACGCGTCATTAACCGCCCGCGCGCAAGATGAAAATGCGCTCACAGAAGAGCGTGTAACGCAGATCGCCCGATCGGGCGCAACGCGGGGGAAGGCGTGAGCCCAAGGCGCCGCCGCAACACCCAACCTGCCGACGATGTCGGCGCAACCGGTCCCGGGCCGGCGCTGCGACTCTCCCCCGCAACTCTAGACCTCTACTTCGATCCGCCCGCCGCAGGCCCCGCGCTTGCGGCTTTTTCGTATGCGCGGGCCAAAACGGCGCGCGCCTTTCCGGAGGGGACCATGGCCAAACGCACCCAACGCCGCACCGCACGCGAAGGCGTTCTCAACATGCAGGACTTCGATCGTCCGCATGCGCGCGGCCGAAACCTCCAGGTGCTCGACGGCGGCTGGCAGCCGGCGCCCGGCGAACGCGAACAGGGCTACGTCAAAACCATCAAGGCCAAAAGCAAAGGCCAGCAGGCGCTGATCGACGCGATCGGGGCGCATGCGCTGGTCCTGGCGCTGGGGCCGGCCGGCACCGGCAAGACCTATCTCGCGATCGCCAAGGCGGTCGAAGCGCTGGAGAGCGGCAAGGTCGGCCGCATCGTGTTGTCGCGCCCGGCGGTGGAGGCCGGCGAGTCTCTGGGCTTCCTGCCCGGCGCGATGGAGGACAAGCTCGCGCCGTATCTGCGCCCGCTCTACGATGCGCTGCAGGATCGCTTGTCGGCCAAGCGCTTGAAGGCGCTGATGGCCGAAGGCCTGATCGAGATCGCGCCGGTCGGCTTCATGCGCGGGCGCACCTTGAACAACGCGTTCGTCGTCATCGACGAGGCGCAAAATTGCACCTACGGGCAAATAAAGATGCTGCTCACGCGCCTGGGCTGGCATTCGACGATGGTCGTCACCGGCGATCCTGCGCAGACCGACCTGTTGCCCGATCTCTCAGGCCTCGCGCAGGCGGCGGAAAAGTTGGACGCTTTGAAAAACGTTGCGGTGGTGCGCTTGGGCGAGCCCGACATCGTGCGCCACCCGCTCGTCGCCAGCATGCTCGGCGTTCTGTAAGCAGCGTCAACC
>CAZMRN010000305.1:0-3301 GCA_964568575.1 uncultured Caulobacteraceae bacterium | reverse complement strand
GAGGCGCGCGCCGCGGCCGACGCCGTTCTGGTCTCGAGCGCCGCGCGCACCCGGGAGACTGCCGCGATCGCGCTGCAGGGCCTCGGCCTCCCGGAGCCGACATTTCTGGACGATCTCTATCTCGCCGAACCGGAGGCGATCTGGGCCGCCGCCCAGGCCGCCGGCGTGGATCGCGTGCTGGTCGTGGGCCACAATCCCGGCCTGCACGATCTCGCCGCGCGCCTGGTGCGCCAGAGCGGCGACCGCTCCCGCCTCGCCCGCGCCGTGGAGGAAGGCTTCCCCACGTCCGCCTTCGCCATCTTCGCCATCGACGGCGACATCCTCGACGCCGCCGCCCCGCGCTTCATCACGGCCTGGGGCGTGGGGAAGTAAGTCTGCCTCTACTCCGCCGCTTCGAAGGCGTCGGCGTCCTTTTTGAGGATCAA
The DNA here is from genome assembly GCA_964568575.1 of uncultured Caulobacteraceae bacterium. Taxonomy (GTDB): domain Bacteria; phylum Pseudomonadota; class Alphaproteobacteria; order Caulobacterales; family Aquidulcibacteraceae; genus RI-43. The sequence goes on along the minus strand of CAZMRN010000305.1, from coordinate 2,876 downwards.
GTTCACGTAATCGGACAGCGCCATGCCCTCGCGATCTGCACGGGCCTGAAGGGCCGCCTGCAGGGCGGGCTCCAGATGAATTGGCGCGATCAGCGCTGATCCGGGCCGATAAAAACGCCCACGAACGCCGCCGGAAAAATCAATCTCAGTCTCGTCAGGCTGGCTCATCTTCATAGTGCTTTCGTTCGTTTCGGGTTGGACGACGCGCCGAAATGATGCGGATCGCAATGGTCGTTTCGTCTCGGTCCTCGTGGGTGTGGACGACCAGAAGCAGACCGGCGCTCCCCGCCGTCCCGATGGTAATCCACCGTTCTTCTCCCGCCGGCGCAGTTCTATCGACCACGGAGAGCGCCAGCGGGTCGGCGAAGACATCCATCGCCTGCTGAAACGTGACGCCGTGCTTAAGCCGATTGGCCGAAGCTTTGGCTGGATCCCAATCAAAGAGGATGCGGTCCGGCAATCCGCCTCCCACCGTTCATCTTGACGATACACCATGGCGGTGCGGCGCGTCACGCGCGGCCGCGAGCGATCACATGCCCCTCACTGGCTCGCCCACACGATGCGCGCGATCCAGTCGATGTCGGCGGTGGGCGTTTCGCGCGCGGGGTAGGCCGGGTTGAGGGACAGGAACTCCACCGTCTGGTCGTTGCGGCGGCCGAGCGTCTTGGCCAGCACCTCGCCGCTGCGCAGGCGCGCCACGACGCGGTCGCCGCGGCGCAGCGGCGCTTCCGGCTGCACGATCACCACATCGCCCTCGCGATAGATCGGCTCCATGGAATCGCCGGTGATTTCGAGCGCGTAGACGCGCTCTTCGCTCAAGCCTGGAAAGCGCACGGTTTCTTCCGCGCCGGTGGGGAAGCCGTTCTCGTCGAAGAAGCCATCGGCGCCGGCCTTCGCGAGGCCGACGATCGGGATCGCGCGGCCCTCGCCGCCGGGCCGGCCTGCCAAGAGGGCGGCGAATTCGTCGAAGCTCGACCGCGTCGCCTCCAGCACGCGCGCGATGCTTTCGGTGGAGGGCCAGCGCGCCTTGCCGTCGGGCGCGGTGCGTTTCGACTTGTTGAACGCTGTGGGATCGAGGCCGGCGGCCCTGGCCAGTCCGGAGGGCGTCAGACCGCGCGCCGCCGCGAGCGCGTCAATCGCGCGCCAGATATCGGCATGATGCATGGCCGCGCCTTCGCATTCCGCTGGACCGCTGGGACGCCCTTCAGTATACTCCTAACGGTAGGAACCGCAACCTAGAAACCCTTTGTTAGTCCTACAATCGAGTTCACCCTGATGAGCATGGCCTATGATCTCGGCGCTGCGGCGCTGCGCACCCTGCCGGCTGAGGCGGCGCATCGCGCGGCCATCCAAAGTCTCGCGCTGGGCCTGGGCCCCCGCGCGCCGGCGGATCGCTATCCGCGGCTCAAGACGACGCTCGCGGGCATGGATCTGCCCAATCCGATCGGCCTGGCCGCCGGCTTCGACAAAGACGCCGAGGCCATCGGGCCGCTGTTGCGTTGCGGCTTCGGCTTCATCGAATGCGGCACGGTCACGCCGCTGCCGCAGCTGGGCAATCCAGCGCCGCGCCTATTCCGCCTGACCGAGGACGAGGCCGTCATCAACCGCATGGGCTTTAACAATCGCGGGCTGGAGGCGGCCGTCGCGCGCCTATCGCTGCCGCGCCCGGCCGGCGTGGTCGGCGTCAATATCGGCGCCAACAAGGACAGCAAGAACCGCATCGCCGATTATGTCCTGGGGCTGCAGAAGGTGTGGCCGGTGGCGCGCTACGTCACGGTCAACATCTCCTCGCCGAACACGCCCGGCCTGCGCGGCCTGCAGGAGCGCGGCGTGCTGGAGGATCTCGTCGCGCGCTTGAGCGAAAAGCGCGCCGCGCTCGGCCCCTGGCAGGGCTCGCGGCCGATCTTCCTCAAGGTCGCCCCCGATCTCGACGTCTCCGCCATCGCCTATATCGCCGACGTCGCGGTCGCCTATCAGCTCGACGGCCTCATCGTGGCGAACACCACGATCACGCGTCCCGATACGCTTACGAGCCCGTTGCGCGAGGAGGCGGGCGGGCTATCGGGCGCGCCGTTGTTCGCCTTGTCCACTGAGGTGCTGCGCCTGTTCGCGCAGGCGACCGAGGGGCGCATCGCGCTGATCGGCGCCGGCGGCGTGCGCGACGCCGCGACCGCGCTGGCGAAAATCAAGGCCGGCGCGAGCGCGGTGCAACTCTATTCCGCGCTGGCCTATCGCGGCCCGGGCCTGGTGGCGCGGATCGCGCGCGATCTCGACGCGCTGCTCGCCGCGGAAGGGTTCGCCAGCGTCGCCGACGCGGTCGGCGTCTCGGTGCGCTGAGATCGACTAGCGTCCCGCGCGAATGTGCGGCCGATGCGTGCTCGTGTGGGGCGCAGCATCGACGCCCGCGCGCCGCCCATGCGATGCTCGCGCAATGGTTTCTCGACTGAAGAAAGGTTAACGCTGATGCCGGTGCGCATCGTCAGCGATGGCGGGCATGTGGAGGCGATCGCCGACGCCTTCGCGCGCGCCGCTGCGCACTGGGCGGGCGGGCGCAGCGAAACCTGGACGATCGGCGAGACGCACGGCGAAGGCTTCGCGCGCGACGACGATGTCTACCTTTTCGTCGAGCGCAGCGCCGAGGCGATCGCCTTCGGCGCCGCGCGGCGCGACGACGATCGCGACATCCTGCGCGTTTCGTTTGCGCGCGCAGCGCCCGACGAGCGGCGCGACGACATCGCCTTGGCCTGGGACGACGCCGACGCCGACGCGTATCTGCTGATGAGTTTGGATGCGCTGGCGCGCCAGGGCGTGGCCGATCCGCTGCGCCGCGTCGCCGGCGCGGCCCCGGTCAAGCGCGCCGACATCGCCGGCGATGC
>CAZMRN010000304.1:0-3314 GCA_964568575.1 uncultured Caulobacteraceae bacterium | reverse complement strand
AACTGGCCGAATTGCACCGGGCCGTCGATGCCGAACGACACATTCCAGTTCCAGCCATCCCAGGCGGCGCCGAAACCATCGACCGCGCGTTCATGCACGCCGCCGGCTTGTTGCGCCCACAGCGTCACCGCGTCGGCGGCGATCGCATCCGGCCCGCCGACGCGCGCGATCGCGCCCTGCATCACCTGCAAGTTTTCCGCAACGCTGAGCTCCGTGCTGGCCGCAAGCGCGCTGGGGAGCAATTGCCGATAGGCTTCGCGGAATTGATCGCCGTCGCTGATGCCGGCGAATGCGGCGGACAAATCCGCATCGCCCGCCACCGCGCGATAGGCGGCGTCGAAGGCGATGCTTTCGTTGCCGGCAAGACCAAGCTCTTCCGGCGTCTTGGCGCGCAACTCGACCGAGAGCGTGTTGGCGCTGCTCTGCGTCAAGGTCGGCGTATACAGGTAGGCGCTGGTGAGGTTGCCCGACGCCGCGGCGAAGCCGCTGATCGATCCGGCGGTGATGATTTCCTGGCTGTAGGCGCCGGTCGCGAAGAAGGCGTCGTCGTCGAGCAGGAGATCGAGCGACACGTCGATGCGCGCGCCGTCCTCGAAGCGCAAAGCGTTGGACACCGCGAGCCGGGAATTTTCAGAGGCGGTTTCCGAAACGGCGAGCGACAGCACGCCGCGCGCGCCGATCCGCGCAGAACCCACGCGAAACACGCCGCTTTCGATGGCCAGAAGGCCGTCATCCACGTCAAGCGCAAGGCTTGCGTCGGCGTCTGCGAAGGTTCCGCGCGCGGTCGCGCCCCCCGCGATGCGCAGCGCGTCGGCGCCGGCGCCGAAATCGACATGACCTTCGAACAGGCCTGCTCGCAAATCGAGCAAATCGTCGCCGGCGCCGAACAGGATATCGCCGATGATCTCGACGTCCGGCTCGTCGGAATCGTCTTCGTCGTCCTGGTCGGTGCGTGCGATCGACGCGAATTGGCGGATGGTCACGGCGTTGGTTGCGCGCGAGACGTCGATGGCGATCGCGCGGCCGGTGACGACAGGGTCGACATCGTCATCCTCGTCGTCGTCCGTGGCGATGATCTCGGCGATGATCGCGCCGTAATTCTCGATCAGGCCGGGGGCCGTCCCATCGGCGGCGATCGCGATCGCATCGCCGGTTTCGCCATAGAGCACGGCCTGGATCGTGCCCTGATTGACGATGCGGGAAAGGCCCGCGCCGTCCTCGATGCGTAGGGCGTAGGCGGCGACGTCCGCTTCGGCGGTGCTGGCGGCGCCGATGGCGCCGAGATTGTAGAGCGTCGGCGCGTTGACGAACGCGCCGATGCGCAGGCCTGTCGAGTCGGCTTCGACGGCGTAGGCCGCAATCGACCCATCATTGCGCACGCCGCCGGCGATCGTCGTGCGCGTCGCGGCGCCGGCGCCGAACACGGAAACGCCTGTCGCTTCAATCCCGTCATAAATGCCGTATGCGGCGATGGTCCCGCGATTGACGAAGCCGTAGCCGATGTTCAGCGCATCGAGCCCCGCGCCGGGCTCGCCTTCCACGAGCGGCGCGCCGGCGCCAATGGTGATCGCGGCGTCCGTGCGCCCGATGACGACGGCCGGCGCGCTTCCATAGGCGCTGATGGTCGTTTGCGCGTCTTCGTAATCGTCTTCGAGATCGTCGTCGTCTTCCAGCTCGTCTTCCGTGATCCCGTTGCCGTTGTCGTCCTGATCGTCTTCGTAGCCGCGCCCGTCGAGCAGCACGCCGCCTGCGACCGACGATGAAATCCGCAATGCGGGTCCGCCTTGCAGCACGCCGTCCTCGATCAGGTCGGCGTATTCGTCGTCATCGGTCGGGGCGGTGGTGTAGCGATAGCCCGTGGCCGACAGCGCGCCGCGCACATAGAGCCTCCCCTGGATCGGGCCCGCGATATCGACCGCAACGGAGTCTTCTCCCGTTGCGTTCGCGGAGCCTTCGATCGAAACGTCGCCGGCGATCGGGGCTCGAATGTCGATCGCCACGCCGCGATCGCCGACGACCGAAACCGATCCCGCGCTGACGAGGTCGCCGTTCAGCGCGCCCAACACGCGCAGGCCCGCGGAATCATTGCCTTCGACCGAGATCGCGGACTCGCTGGTCAACCGGATGTCGCCGACGAGCGGCGTCGCGCGGGCTTCCACCAGCACGCCGATGCGGTCGCTTCCTTGTGCGAACGGCTCATCGATATAGCCGTCGTCGTCGGTGTCTTCGGGCGTGTAGTCCTCGAAGAGATAGATGTCGCCGGCGCTGTCGAGATCGCCCTGGCCGTCGGCGGCGATGACGATGCCGCGCACGCGCTCGACATCGTCGGCGCTGATCAGAGCGCCATCGTCGAGCGTCAGGTCGTTGGCGGAATCGAGCGTGACGCCGGCGACGTCGTCGGCCTCGATGTCGATCTGGCCGTCTTCGTCGATGCGGATGTCGTCGGCGGCGCCGTTGTTGACGGTGGCGGTCCGGATCGGCGCGTCGCGGGTGTCGGCGATGGTGGTTTCGGCGTGTGCAGGCGCAGCGACGGCCGTCAAGGCCAGCGAGAGGGCCCAGACGGCGTGGGCGGAGGCATCTACAGGGCGGGTGGGGCGCGACATGGGCGCGACGTGCCGGCGCCGCGTGTCGCGCTGATTGCCGCCGTGTTTCAGAGTGTTGCGGCGCTGTGCAGCCTAGTCGGCGCGGCGGCAGCGCCACACGACGCGTTCGCTCGGCGCGCCGCCGGCGAAGCGCGACAGCGCCTCGTTGCGGCGCGCGACTTGCGCTTGGGTTTCCGCGCGTGTGCGGGCGTCCGCGGTGGGGGCGCAGGCGCTCGGCGCCGGGGCCAACGCCGAAGCCTCCAACGCCCGTTTCACCGCCGCCGCATCGAGCGCGTAGCGTTCGCGCACGAAGGTGCCAGTCTGGGGATCGTAGCTCAGCACGTCGAGCGCGCTCTGCGCCGGCGATAGCAAGACGCGCCGCAGCGCGCCGCCTTCGTTCTGCGCATATTGCGTGCGGCCGTTGACGCAGCCATTGCCGTCGAGCGCGAAGCGCGTATCGCCGATCTCGCTGGCGGCGCGCGTCGCAGCGCGGTCGATGGCGCACACCTGCTCGCCGGCGCGTTGCGCAGTGACTGCGGGTGGCGTTTCGACCGGGGCGACCTCGCGCCGGCCGCGGTCGGCGTCGGGAAAACGCGGATTCATGGTCGCGATCACTATCGCCACCACCACCAGCGCCGCCAGCGCTGCGCCTCCGATCACCAGCGCCGAGCGTCGCGAAGGCGCGTCGAGCCGCAGCGTCGGGCCGGGCGCGGGCGGGTGCGCCGATGCGCC
>CAZMRN010000303.1:0-3328 GCA_964568575.1 uncultured Caulobacteraceae bacterium | reverse complement strand
GAAGGCCCGCTGGACGCGATCGCCGTGCAGGCGCGCGCGCGCGGCGCCGCCGGCGAAGCGCCGCTCGACCTCGCGATGATCGGCGCGATCACGCAGACAGAAGCCGGCGCCGTCGCCGAACTTTCGATCGACGGCGCCGTCGATCGCGTGCGCCTCGCGACGCGCACGCCGGCGCGCATCGTCTTCGGCGCCGAGAGGCTTGAGGCGCAGGCGGCACTGATCTCGGGCGACGGCGCCGCCGACATCCTGTGGCGCGACGCACGCGATCGTTTCGAACTCAGCGCAACCATTCGCGACGCCGATTGCAGCCTCTGGCCGCGCTCGCCGGGGTGCGCGCCTTGGGTTCCGCCTCGGGCAGTCTTGCCTTGCGCAGCGCGGGCGCAGGTCTCGAAGGCGAAGCGAATTTCGCCACGCAAGGTTTCCGCATGCCTGCGCGCATGCGCAACGCCGTCGATCTCAGCGTCGCGGCGCGCCTGCGCGCCAATCGCTTGACCGCGCGCGCCGCGGCGCAATCGCGCGACGGCCTCGACGCGGTCATCGAAGGCGAAGCGCCGGTGCTGACCGGCGTGCGGCCGGTGCGCATCGGCATGGCGCCGATCGGCGAAGGGCGCGCAACGTGGCGCGTCGCCGGCCCCGCCGATGCGCTATGGTCTCTGATCGGCGGGCTCGATCAATCCTTGGAGGGCGCGATGAGCGGCGCGGGCGGCGTGCGCTTCAGCGCCAATCGCTTGTCGGGAGACGGCGAATTGCGCATTACCCAAGGGCGTTTCGAAGACAAGCGCGCGGGTCTGACGCTGCAGAACGTCGATGCGCGCTTGAGTTTCGACGAAGACGGACGCTCGCGATTCGACATCGCAGCGCAAGACGCCAATGGCGGACGCGTGACGGGAACGGGCGCCGCGCGCGGCCTGCAGGACGGCCGCATTGATCTGAACTTGCGACGCATCCGCCTGCTGGATCGCGCCGAAGCGCGCGCTGTCGCGAGCGGACCGCTTGCGCTGCAATGGACGCGCGCGGGCGCCACATTGAGCGGCGCGCTGACCCTCGACAGCGCCGATCTGCGGCTCACGACAAGCGCGGCTGCGCAAATCCCGCAGCTCGACGTGATCGAGATCAACGCGCCTGGCGGCGATCTGCCGGCGCCGGCGCCGCGCGCGCCGGCGATGCGCACCCGGCTTGACCTGTCGATCACCGCGCCGGCGCGCATGTTCACCCGCGGACGCGGCGTGAATGCGGAATGGTCGCTTGATGCGCGCGTCAGCGGCGATGCGGCCGCGCCGCGCCTGACGGGCGAAGCGCGGCTGATCCGCGGCGATTTCGATCTGGCGGGACGCCGCTTCGATCTGACGGAAGGCCGCATCACGTTCGACGGCGATCCAAGCGACGCTGTGATCGACATCACCGCCGAACGCGAAACCGACGCCTTCACTGCAATCGCCGTGCTCTCCGGCCGCATCGGCGATCCGACGCTGACCTTGTCGAGCAATCCGGCGCTGCCGGAAGATGAAGTGCTGCCGCAAGTGTTGTTCGGCCGCAATGCGGAGGATCTTTCCGCGTTCGAAGCCGCGCAATTGGCCGCGAGCCTTGCTGCGCTCACCGGATCGGCGGCGCTCGATTTCGCCAGCCTGGCGCGCAGCGCCGTCGGCCTCGACAGGCTGCAGGTCGGCGAGGACGCCAATGGCGTCATCGTCACCGGCGGGCGCTATCTCACGCGCGACGTCTATCTCGAGATCGCGCGCACGAGCCTGGGCCAGGCTTCCACGCGGGTGGAATGGCGCGTGCGGCCGAAATTGTCGCTCATCACCAGCTTTCTGCCGAACGGCGACGGACGCGCCTCGATCCGCTGGCGGCGGGATTATTGAAGGGCGCGCGGCGTTTCAGCCGCCGAGCCGCGCCAAGGCCGCTTGATAATTGCGCAATTGCGAAAGCGTATAATCGGGAACGGCGCCATTGGCGATGCGGTTCTCGCGGTCGATGTCTTCGGCGGTCTTTTCCGGCGCGTTGGGATTGGCGAGCGCCTCATAGGCTTGGCGCAAAATCGAAGTCGCAGCGCTCAGCTCGGATTTGCTTTTCTTGATCGCAGCGCTGGTCGACACGTCGAGATCGCCGGCGCCGAGCCCAAGGCCGAACGTGCGCACGACGCCGCGCGCGCCGGCCGGCGCTTTCGGCGCGATGACGCCTGCATTGAGCCCAAGCGCGCCCAAGGCGTTGCGCCCCGATGCGCCTTCGGAGAGCAAGATCGATTGGCCGCTCTGCGCGGATATCTCCAGACGCTCCATGCCGTTTTCGCGCACGATGCGCGCACGCCCGAACCCGGCGACGAGACGATCGATCCGCACGGCGAGATCGGCGAGCGTGTCGTCCTGACGGATGCGCACGGTGCGCGCCGCAGCGCCATTGATGGAGAGTGTGAATTCGTCGCCGGCGCGCAGCGCGGAGCGATCGACCAGGCGTGTTGAATCGTTGGTCTGCAGCGTTCCGCGCGGCAGCCCAAGCCGATCGAGAACGGATGCGCCGCCGGCGTCGACGGCGAAACCCGTCGCGGCGATGGCGCCGCCGGCGCTGGAGAAGGTGCGCATCCAATCCACGCCGCCGGAATCGTCGAGCCGTGCGGCGAAGCCGGCGCCGACGCCGCGCCGCGTCGCGCCGGGAAGCGCAGAATCGGCCTGGCCGAACGCATAGACGGCGCCGTTCGCGATCGCGAGGCCGGCGACGGAATCCTTGGCGGTGGAGCCGATATAGGTCGTGCGGTCGCGCGTCAGGGTCGCCAGATCGCGATCGAGGCGGACGACGAAACCCTCTTGGCCCGAGACCGACGCGTTTGCGGCGGCGCCCACCGTCAAGCGATCTGCGCCGACCGCGCCGCCGATATAAAGATCGCCGCCGTCGCTGACGAGTGCGGCGATGGCGCCGTCGCGGAAATCGCCGATGTCGCGCACAGGGCCGGCGGCGACGTTGGCGCCGCTCGCAGTGAAGGCGCGCACCACGCCGCGCTTGTTCTCGACGCCGGCGACATAGACCGTGCTCACCCCGCCGCCTTCGTCGCGCACATGCAATGCGCTGGCCGCATCGTCGCCGCTTGTGCCGAACTGACGGGTGAACAATTCCAAACCCGCGGAAGAATAAGCGCGCAGATAAGAATCCTCGCCGCCCAGCGCGCTCTGCCCGGTCAAAGCGGCGGCGGTTTTGCCGGTAGCGTAGAGCGTCCCATCGGCGCCGAACGCCAAGGCCAGCGTGGAATCGGCTTTCGCCGCGCCGCGTCGCGCGGTCCACACTTCGGCGCCGTCGGCGTCGAAAACGGTGATGAAGGAATCCGCAGCGCCCGCAT
>CAZMRN010000302.1:0-3342 GCA_964568575.1 uncultured Caulobacteraceae bacterium | reverse complement strand
AGCGGCGCGAGCGCTTGGCGCGGATCGAGGCCGCGCCGGGCGTGCGCGTCCGCAAGGCCATCCCCGACGGCGCCTTGATGGGCACGCGGCGCACTCTATAGTCGTGACGCCGGCGTCACCGGACGCCGCACGATGAAGAGGATGCCGCGTCCATGAATCTCGACTTCACCGCCGAAGAAATCGCGTTCCGCGACGAGGTGCGCGCCTTCATCGAGCAGAATTTCCCGGCGCATCTGCGGGAGAAAACCTCGCGCGATCAGATGGACCGCGAGGATTTCCTGGCCTGGCACAAAATCCTGGCCAAGAAGGGCTGGGTCGCCCCGGCTTGGCCGGTGGAGTATGGCGGCACCGGCTGGACGCCGACGCAGCGCTACATCTGGGCGGAGGAGAACGCCCGCGCCGAAACGACGCCGCTTCTGCCGTTCGGGCTCTCGATGGTCGGCCCGGTGATCTACACGTTCGGGACGCCGGAACAGAAGCAGCGCTTCCTGCCGCGCATCCTGTCGGGCGAGGAGTGGGGGTGCCAGGGCTACGCCGGACCCGGCGCCGGCTCGGACCTTGCGGGCCTGCGCACGACCGCCGTGCGCCAAGGCGACAAGTACATCCTCAACGGCCAGAAGACCTGGACGACGTTGGCGCAATACGCCGATTGGGGCTTCTTCCTGTGCCGCACCGATCCCGATGCGAAGAAGCAGGAAGGCATCTCCTTCATCCTCGTCGACATGAAAACGCCGGGCGTGACCGTGCGGCCGATCATCATGCTCGACGGCGGCCACGAGGTGAACGACGTGTTCCTCGACAATGTCGAGGTCCCGGTCGAGAATCTCGTCGGCCAGGAGAATAAGGGCTGGACGTGCGCGAAATTTCTGCTCGCGCATGAGCGCTCCGGCATCGCCGGCGTCGCGCGCTCGAAGAAGGGCGTGCAGCGCTTGAAGCAATTGGCGCGCGCGGAATTCGCCGGCGACGGCCAGCCGCTGATCTCGGATTGGGAGTATCGCCGCAAGATCGCGGAGCTTGAGATCGATCTCGCCGCGCTCGAATACACCGAGCTGCGTGTGCTCGCGAACGAACAGGCCGGCCGCGGGCCGGGCGTGGAAAGTTCGCTGCTGAAGATTAAGGGCACCGAAATCCAGCAGCGCATCACGGAATTGGTGCTGGAGGCGGTCGGCGAGTACGCCGCGCCGGATTTCCGCGGCTTCCCGGCGGATTCCAATGAATTCCCGATCGGGCCGGAGTACGCGCACCGCGCCGCGCCGACCTATTTCAACGTGCGGAAAACATCGATCTATGGCGGATCGAACGAAATCCAGCGCAACATCATCGCCAAGATGGTTCTGGGCGTTTAACCGCGCGCCTCGCGCGGCGTCGTCGGCTGTGGTAGCCTAGCGCCATGGCTGACGACGCGCGCCCCCTGTTCCCACATGGTTTCGACGTAGAGGGCGGGCCTCGCGAGCGGCTGCTCACGGTCGCGGAATTCGATCGCATGGGCGACGCCGGATTCTTCGCCGAGGAGGGTCGCCACGAACTCTGGGACGGGCGAGTGATGATGTCGCCTTCTCCTGGAACGCCGCATATGGACCGCGCGGACCGCTGCGCTATCGAGGGCGCGGCGCTGCACGTGTTCCGCACGCCGCGCGGGGTGGAATACGTCGAGCATCAAACGCTTGGCGCAGACGCCCAGGTTGCGCCGCTCTTCGCGCCGCAAATAACGCTCGCCGTCGCCGACTTTGTTTGAATGAGATGGGCGCGCGCCCGCGCCATGGCCGATCGGCGCACATTCGCTCTCGCGCAGGTCGCTTGGCCGCCCCGCATTGACACGCCCCATCCCGCCCGTCTTTGATCGCGGCCAAGGCATCCCGCCCTTCTACGTCCGTTGTCGATCCTGCGACGGAACAAGTCATGTCGGTCTTTAGACCACCCGTGCGCAAGCGCACGGGTGGTCTGGTAAGGTACGAGGGACGGGATGCCTGATCCTGCCGTTGAACGCAGCGACCGCCAACGCCCGCCCGCCTTCGGCGCGGCGCCGATGGCGACCATCGCCGACGTCGCGGCGTTTCTCGGCTGCACGCCCGGCGCGCTCACCTGGACGCTCTACAAGGCGCCCGATTCCGTCAGATATCGCGCCTTCGAAATCCCCAAGCGCAGCGGCGGCATGCGCCAGATCCATGCGCCGATCGGCGCGGTGCGCGATTGGCAGACCAAGCTCGCGCCCATTCTGCAGGCGGCCTATGACGCCCATCCCGCCGCGCACGGCTTCCTGCCCGCGCGCGGCGTGATGACCAATGCGCGGCTGCATGTTGGCCAGCGCCTCGTGCTCAACATCGACCTTGAGGATTTTTTTCCGAGCGTGAATTTCGGCCGCGTGCGCGGCCTCTTTATGAAGCCGCCCTTCGCTTGCGCGCCGGCGGCCGCGACGGTGCTTGCGCAAATCTGCACGCATCGCAACGGCCTGCCGCAAGGCGCGCCGACCTCGCCGGCCTTGTCGAACTTCGCCGCAGCCGCGCTGGATCGCAGGCTTACGCGCCTCGCGAAGGAAAACAATCTGCGCTATTCCCGCTACGCCGACGACATCACCTTTTCTACCAACCAGCCGGTGTTCCCGCCGGCTGTCGCGGAGATGCGCGTCGATGACGGCGCCAGCCTGCGCGTGCGCGCGGGCGAAGCGTTGGAGCGTGCGGTCGCGGCGGCGGGCTTTTCCATCAACCACAAGAAGGTGCGCCTGCAGAAGCGCGGCCAGCGCCAGAGCGTGACCGCCATCGTCGTCAACGACCGCGCCAACGTCACGCGCACGCGCGTGCGCAAGGTGCGCGCGATGCTTCACGCCTGGAAGAAACATGGGCTCGAAGCCGCCGGCTGGGAGCATTTCAACCGCTACCGCACCAGCCAGCCCGACAAGCGCGCCACAAGCGTCGGCCGCGCCTTCCGCCACATCGTCTATGGCGAATTGTCCTACCTCAAAATGGTGCGCGGGCGCGACGATGCGGTGCTGTTGAAGCTGTGCGCGCAGGTGCTGGAGCTCGATCCCAATCCGTCGAAATTCATCCGCCAGATGGCCTTCGGCGCCGACGACTATGACGTCTTCATCTCGCATGCCAGCGAGGACAAGGACGCCGTCGCGCGGCCGATTTTCGAAGCCTGCGCGCGCGCCGGGCTGAAGGCGTTTCTCGACGAGGCCCATATCGGCTGGGGCCAGAGCTTCACCGCCAAGATCAACACCGCGCTCGGTTCGGCGCGCACGGTGCTGGCGATCGTGTCCTCGAACTCGGTGGTCAAGGAATGGCCGGTGCTGGAGGTCAACACCGCGCTGGCGCTGGAGACGAACGGGTTCAAGAAGGTCGTGCC
>CAZMRN010000301.1:0-3345 GCA_964568575.1 uncultured Caulobacteraceae bacterium | reverse complement strand
AGCGACCCTCGATCCCAACCTGCCGCTGGCCGGCGAGATCGCCGTGGCCGAAATCGCCCGGGCGTTGACCCAGGCGCAAGCCACGGTCGCGGCCGCCGACGCCGCCGCCGGGCTTGGATCCCTGCGCCTGCGCGCGGTCATCTTCGCGCTGCCGCCGGGCGCGAGCGCCACCGCGCGCTTCGCCAATGGCGGACAAAGACCGCTGACGCTGGGCCCGCGCGGCTTCGCCGCCGTTCCGGAGGAACTGACCGGCGCTGAGGCCATCGTCTTCACGCAGCCGCCGACCGCGGCGTCGTTCGGATGATCGCAAAAGCGTGACGCGGGCGTCAGCTTGCCGAACGCCTTCGGACGGTGTGTAACGAGGGCCCGCAAGGCGCGGACCCAGAGGAGACGCACATGACGTTCGATGACATTTTCCAACGCTTTTCCAGCGCCGGCGCGACGGTTGCGGGCAAGAAAGTGAAATTCGATTTCGGCGACGCCGGCAAAATCTTCCTTGACGGGGTGGCCGGCGCGGTGAGCCAGGATGACGCCGCCGCCGACACCACGCTGCAGGTGAAGCTGGAAGACTTCATCGCCATGGCCGAAGGCAAGCTCGACCCGACCTCCGCCTTCATGCAAGGCAAGCTCAAGGTCCTCGGCGACATGGGCGTGGCGATGCAATTGCAAAGCGTGATGGCGAAGCTGCGCGGCTGATCCGGGATGGGTTTCGTTCGCGCCGAGGGCAACGCCGCGCCGGACGGCGTGGAGGAGCTTTGGCTGACGAGCCGCGACGGGACCCGGTTGCGCTTTGCGTTCGCGCCGGGTCCCGATGCGCCGCGCGGCACAGTGATCCTGTGTCCCGGCCGCACGGAATTCATCGAGAAATATTTCGAAGCGATCAAAGATTTTCAGGCGCGCGGGTTTTGCGTGCTGTGCGTCGATTGGCGCGGCCAGGGGCTGTCGGATCGCGCCACCGCGAACCGCATGAAGGGCCACCTCGTTTCGCTCGACCAGCCGGCCAAGGATCTCGCCTTCGCCATCCGCACCTGGACCAACCGCCTGCCCCGTCCGCGCATCATCGTGGCGCATTCGATGGGCGGCGGCATCGTCTTGCGCGGCTTGCAGCAAGGCTATCTGCATCCCGCCGCCGCCGTATTCTCCGCGCCGATGTGGGGCATTGCGAAACTGCCGCGCGGCGCGGGGGCTTTGGCCCGCGCCATGACCGCCATCGGCGCCGGCAAGACGTTCGTCTCCGGCCGCGCCACGGCGTGGGCGCCGGAGCCCTTCGAGGCGCAGGTCGTCACCCATTCGCGCGAACGCCATGATCGCGGCCAACGCATCCTCGCAGCCGATCCGAAACTGGCGATCGCGGGCCCCACGTTCGGGTGGCTGTCGGCGGCGCTGGCTGCGATCAAGGGCTTCCGGGCGCCGGGGGCGCTCTCGCACCTCACCTTGCCGGTGGTCGTGGTCAGCGCCGGCGAAGAAAAGCTCGTCGACAATGCAAGCCACGCCGCGATCGCAGCGGCGCTGCCGAACGCCAAACACATCACGGTGCCCGGCGCCTATCACGAGCTGATGATGGAGACCGACGCGCTCCGCGCGGCCTTCTTCGCCGCCTTCGACGATCTGGCTGACCAGGTCGCGCCTGCGCGCAGCGAACAGCGTCAAGCGGTCTGAGCGCGCGCACGCCGATGTGAAACGCGGGTCCGCCGCGCCGCTCATTTCAGGCTTGCGGCGCTCGCCCATGCAGCGCAGGTTGCACTCTCAAAAGAAAACAAGCCGTCCGGCTTTTTCGGAGCGCGGCGCGGGAGGGAGTCCGATGGTGCAGGCAGTCGGCGCGGGCGGCGAGGCCGCCGCGCCCGCAAGCGAGGCCTATGCGCGCTATGCGCTCGCCGTGCTGACTGGCGTGGCGCTGATCAATTTCCTTGATCGGCAGATCATCGCGATCCTGGCCGAACCGATCAAACGCGATATGGGCCTCACGGATTCGCAAGTCGGGCTCACGGCGGGGCTTTCGTTTGCGCTGCTCTACACGACGCTGGGCATTCCCGTGGCCTGGCTCGCCGATCGCTGGAACCGGCCGCGCATCATCGCCATCGCCATCGCGATCTGGTCGGCGATGACGATCGTGTGCGGGCTGGCGCAGAACTTCACCCAATTGTTTCTCGCGCGCGTCGGCGTCGGCGTCGGCGAGGCGGGCTCGGGGCCGGCGTCGCATTCGCTGTTGTCGGATCTGTTTCCGCCGGAAGAGCGCGCCGGGGCCTTCGGCTGGTACGGCCTTGGCATTCCCGTGGGCGCCTTCATCGCCTATGCGGGCGGCGGCTGGATCGTGCAGAATTTCTCGTGGCGCGAAGCGTTTTTCCTCGCCGGCGCGCCAGGACTCGTGATCGCGCTTTTGGTTGCGTTTACGGTGAAGGAACCGCGCATCGGGGCGGTGAAGCCGCAGCGCGGCCAATCGGTGGGCGCAGCCTTGCGCGAACTGGCGGCCAAGCCCGCCTATTGGAACCTCGCCGCAGCGGCGACCTTGGTGGCCTTCGTCGCGTATGGGTTCAGCAGCTTTTACGGCGCGTTCTTCGTGCGCATTCACGGCATGTCGTATAGCGAACTCGGCGTCGGGCTGGGCGCGATGGTGGGGCTGACCGGCGCGTTCGGCGCCTGGAGCGGCGGATGGGTGGCGGACAGGTTCCACAAAAAAAACGTCGCGGCGACGCTGTGGCTGCCCGCCATCGCCTTGATCGCGGCGGCGCCCCTGTTCGCCTGGGGCCTCGTCATCGACGACAAATGGGCGGCGCTGGCGCTGATTGCTGCGCCGACCTTCGCAGCGACCTTCTATTACGGGCCGACCTTCGCCACCGTGCAGGGCCTGGCGAAACCGCAAACGCGCGCCATGGCTGTGGCCATCTTCATCTTCATCTCGAGCTTGATCGGCATGGGCGCAGGCCCGGTGTTCGCCGGCGCGCTGTCGGACATGTTCACCGCAGCGCACATGCAGGCCAATGCAGGCGCGAGCTTCAAGGCCGCCTGCCCCGCCGCCGGCGAGGCCTGCAGCGCCGCCGAAGCCGCAGGCATTCGCCGCGCCATCCTGATCTTGTCGTTGTTCAACATCTGGGCGGCGGCGCATTTCTGGCTCGCCGCGCGCACGTTGAAGCGCGACCTCAACGAATAGCTATTCCGCGATCAGGCGGTTCGGCGCGCGGATCGAATCCGGCGACTGGTTGAGCGCCAATATCTCCGCAAGCAGCGAAATGACCGACGAGGTGCGGTCGCCGTTCTCGGCGTCGTCGACGCAGGCGCCCGAGTCTTGCGCGTCCGCGCAGGAGCGCCCGATCGCCGGCCCCGCCCAATACCGTTCGCCGGCATAAT
>CAZMRN010000300.1:2713-3346 GCA_964568575.1 uncultured Caulobacteraceae bacterium | reverse complement strand
GGCCGCCGCGCGGCGCGCGCGGCTTCGGCTATGATCCGATGTTCGTTCCGAACGGCTATGCGCAAACCTTCGGCGAAATGGATCCCGACGAAAAGCACGGCATCAGCCATCGCGCGCGCGCGTTCGAAAAGCTCGTCGCCGCGCTGCGATGACCGCGCCGGCGCTCGGCCTTTATGTGCATTGGCCGTATTGCGCGGCGATCTGCCCGTATTGCGATTTCAATGTGCGGCGCGATCGCGGCGGCGACGACGCGGCGCTGATCGCAGCGATCGAAACCGACATCCTCGCCCACGCCGACATGTTTGAGCGCCGGCCCGTGTCGAGCCTGTTCTTCGGCGGCGGCACGCCGTCGCGTCTGGCGCCTGCGGATGTCGCGCGCTTGATTGCGGCGGCGGACCGTGCGTTCGGCGTTTCCGCCGATGCTGAAATAACTCTGGAAGCCAATCCGGAGGATTGCGCGACGTTTGCCGCGATGGCCGCAGCAGGCGTCAATCGCTTTTCGCTCGGCGTGCAGGCTTTGGACGATGCCGCGTTGCGTCGTCTTGGGCGCGCGCATGACGCCGCCGGCGCGCATCGCGCGATGGCGGCGGCCGCGCGCACCGGCACGCGCGTGTCGATCGATTTGATCTATGC
>CAZMRN010000300.1:1640-2703 GCA_964568575.1 uncultured Caulobacteraceae bacterium | reverse complement strand
CGGAGCGGAGATGCCTGGCCGAGATCGACGAGGTCTATGCGCGCGAAGGGCAGACCTGGGCCGATTGGGCGCGCGAACTGCGCGCAGCGCTCGCTGCGCCGGTCACGCATGTCTCGCTCTATGAACTCACCATCGAACCGCGCACGCCCTATGCGCGCGCAGCAGCGCGCGGGCGTTACGCGCCGCTGTCTCCCGACGACGCCGCGACCTTGTTCGCACGTACGCATGCGCTGTGCGAGTCCGCCGGATTTCCAGCCTATGAGATTTCGAATTTCGCCCGCACGCCCGCGGATCGCGCGCGTCACAATCTCTTGTATTGGCGCAGCGAAACCTGGATCGGCGTCGGCCCCGGCGCGCATGGCCGTTTGCCTTGCGGCGACACGCGCTTGGCGACCGCCGCACATCGCGACATCGCCGCCTATATCGCTGCGACCGCAGAAAACGGCGTCGGCTGGTCGAGCAGCGAAACGCTGCCGCGCGCAGCGTTCGCCGACGAGATGCTGCTGATGGGGTTGCGCTTGCGCGAGGGCGTGTCGCGCGTCGCCGTCGAAACCCTGCGCGGCGCGCCGCTTGATCCCACGCGCCTTGGGGCGCTTGTCGATGAGGGGATCGTCGACCTCGCGGGCGATCGCCTCGCCTTGACCGAACAGGGCCTGCTTGTGGCCGATCGGGTCGCCGCCGAGCTGTCTGCTTAACTTGCGGCGGGCGCGAAGCGGCGCGGCGCGGGATCGACCGGCGTCGCCCCGGATGCGCGCACTTCCATGATCGCAAGGCCGCGCTCGATCGATCCGTCGCTGCGGAAACGGAACACGCCGTCGGACCCGAGGAACCCTTCCTGGCGCTCCAGCGCGCGACGATTGAGGCCGTTGGCGCCGCCGTCGCGCGCAAGCAACGTCGCCAGGGCGATGGCGTCATAGGCGAGGCTCGACAGCCGGGTGGGTTCGGACTGGAAGGCGTTGCGATAGCGACCTTCGAAATCCGTGCGCAGCGAAGGATCGGAGGCGACATACCATCCGCCTGAGAGCGTCGGTTCGCGCTGCGCGTCGCCGCCCGCCCATGCGCT
>CAZMRN010000300.1:0-1619 GCA_964568575.1 uncultured Caulobacteraceae bacterium | reverse complement strand
GCGCGTGTTCACGCCGCTGCGCACAAGCGCCGGACCGATCGCGCGCAGCACCGAGCCGCTTTCCGCGATGAGGATGGCCTGCACCGGCGTGGCGCGGCTTGCGACCGCCACGCGGTCGGCGGCGGTGGCGGCGTCGTTTTCGGTGCGCGCGTACAATTCCGAGATCGCAACGGTCACGCCGCTTTGCGCTGCCTGCGCGCGCAGCGCGCTTTGCACGCGGCGGCCGTATTCGTTGTCCGGCGCCAGAAGCGCCATCGAGCGCACCCCTCGCGTCGCCGCGTAGCTGACGATCCGCCCGACCTCGTCCTCCAATTGGAAGCTCAGCAGATAGACGCCGTCGCCGCCGACGGTGCGGTCGGAGGAAAAGCCGATCACGGGGATGTTCTGCGCCCGCACGACGCGCGCGGCGCCTTCCACGCCTTCGCGGGTGACCGGGCCGACGATGATGTCTGCGCCGTCGCGCATCAGCGCGTCGGCGGCGGCGGCGGCGTCGGTGTTGTTGGCGCCGGAATCGCGCGGGATCAGCAGCGTGTTGCCGTCGCCATGATCGAACAGGGCCAGTTCGGCGGCGCCGTACAGGGCGGCGGCGTCCTGCGGCCGGGTGGAGAAGGGCAGCAATAGACCGACGCGCACGATCTGGCGGCCCGCCATGAAGGGCGGCGTCACGCCGTCGCGCGAGGTGACCGAGCGGCCGGGATCGACGGTCGGCTGCTGCGGCCCGACGGGCGGGGGCGAAACCGGCGTCGGAGTCGAGGCGCAGGCGGCCAAAAGCGCAGCGACGCCGGCGGCGGCGAACGGCTTCAGGCTTGGCGCGCGGCCCCTCGGCGGCGATGATCCCTGCACCTTCATGTCTCGAACCTCACCCTCGACCGCTGACGCCGGCTTCCATAAGAGCGCCCACGACGCCAGTCCACAGCTGGAACCGGGCCTTTATGTGGTGGCGACCCCCATCGGCAATCTGCGCGACATCACGTTGCGCGCGCTCGACGTGCTCGCCGGCGTCGATCGCATCTACGCCGAGGACACGCGCGTCACCCGCAAGCTGCTCGACGCGCACGGCGTGCAAGCGCGCCCAGCCGCCTATAACGATCATTCCGATGCGGGCGATCGCGAGGCGATCCTCGCCGCGCTTGCGGATGGGGCGCGCATCGCGCTGGTGTCCGACGCCGGCACGCCGCTGATCTCCGATCCTGGCTACAAGCTCGTGCGCGCCGCGCGCGAGGCCGGGTGCGCCGTGTTCGCCATTCCCGGGCCCTCGGCGCTGATCGCGGCTCTGAGCGTGGCGGGGCTGCCGACGGATCGGTTTCTCTTCGCAGGCTTTCCGCCGACCAAAGACGCTGCGCGCGCCGCTTTTTTCGCCGAGCTTGCGGATGTGCGCGCGACGTTGGCGTTCTACGAAAGCGGGCCGCGCCTGGCGGACTCGCTGGCCGCGATGGCGGCTGCCTTTCCAGGGCGCGAGGCCGCGATCGCCCGCGAGCTGACGAAACTGTTCGAAACGGTTGAGCGCGCGCCGATCGCAATGCTCGCGGCCCGTTTCGCGGCGGCGCCGCCGCCCAAAGGCGAAATCGTCGTGCTGATCGGCCCCGGCGCGGCTGACGCCGCCGACCCCGCCGAAGTCG
>CAZMRN010000299.1:0-3348 GCA_964568575.1 uncultured Caulobacteraceae bacterium | reverse complement strand
CGGCGCAGCGCCGCGGGACACCCGCTCGCGCACATCCTCCAGGAAGTTGAGCCAATGCGGGTCCTTGTGGTCGCCCTGCCAATGCGACAGGTCGGCGGTCTGGATCAACTCGAACAGGATCGGCCGCTCGCACGGCTCGATCATCGCCGGCACCAGCGCGGACTTGCGCTCGCCCAGGGTCGCTTCGGCGCGCACCCATTTCGAGCGCACGGATTTCTGCGACCACAGCACCACCACCGCCTTGGACTCGCGCAGATGCCGCTCGGTCACTTCGTCATAGGTTTCGCCCGCGCGCAGCACGGTGTCCCACCACACCGAGATGCCGTCCGCCTCGAGCGCCTCGGCGATGAGCTTCGCCTTGGCCTGATCTTCGCGATTATAGGAAAGGAATACGTCCGGCACTGACCAACCGCCCCCAGGCTGCACCTGTCCATGTGTACATGGACAGCCGATGGGGTCTATCACCTAGCGAGCGCAGATGAGCCCGGATGTGCGTCGACGTGCGTTTGGGCGTCTTCCGCGCGCAATGGAGCACGCGCGCCTGACCACGCCCTCGCCATCCCTCGGCGGATCGCGCATTCTTCTGCGCAAGCTCCGCGAAATCATGGAGACCGGAGGGGGCGCGCAGGACCGCCTGGATCGCCTCGTGGTCATGATCGCCGCCACGATGGTGGCGGACGTGTGCTCGATTTATCTCAAGCGCGGGCGGCTGCACGAATTGTTCGCTACTGAAGGGCTGAGCCGCGACGCCGTACACCGCACCAAGCTGAAGGAAGGCGAGGGTCTGGTCGGGCTGGTGGCGGAGACGGCGCGGCCCTTGAACATCGCCGACGCCCCCAGCCACGAACGCTTTTCTTATCGCCCTGAAACCGGCGAAGACCCGTATTCGTCGTTCCTCGGCGTGCCGATCGTGCGCTCCGAACGCGTGTTCGGCGTGCTCGTGGTGCAGAACAAGGTCGCGCGCGTCTATGGCGAGGACGAGGTCGAGGCGCTGCAAACCATCGCCATGGTGCTTGCCGAAATGGTCGCGTCGGGCGCCTATGGCGACATCACCGCGCTCGGGGACATCGACGCGCGGCCGATGAAGCCCGAGCGCTTGTCCGGCCGGTCCTATTCGGACGGGCTGGCCATCGGCGCGGCGTTTCTACATGAGCCGCACGCGCCGCTCGGCCGCATCGTCGCCGACGATCCGGCGAAGGAAGAGGCGCGCCTGCGCGCGGCGCTGACGCGGGTGCGCGCCGATCTGGCGGAGCTGGTCAACGGCGACCCGGCGATGATTTCCGGCGTGTCCCGCGAAGTGCTTGAAACCTTTCTAATGCTGGCGTCGGACGCCGGCTGGGAACAGCGCCTGCATGACGGCGTGCGCGCCGGCCTGTCTGCGGATGCGGCGGTCGAGCGCATTCGCGGCGAGCACCGCGCCAAGGCCGCCTCGACCCGCGACCCGCACATGCGCGCGCGCTTCCATGACCTCGAAGATTTGGACAATCGCCTGCTGCGCGCGCTCGCCGGGGGCGAACACGCCGGCAAGCCGGCGCTGCCGGAGAACGCCATCCTGATCGCGCGCGAAATCGGCCCGGCCGAGCTGTTCGAGTACGGCCCCGAGCGCTTGCGCGGCGTCGCGTTGGAGGAGGGCGCGCCCACCGCCCACGCGGCCATCGTCGCCCGCGCGCTGGGGATCCCGATGGTCGGGCGGCTGCCCAATCTCACCTCGCGGGTCGAGGCGGGCGACGCGATCATCCTCGACGGCGAGAGCGGCGAGGCGCGGCTGCGTCCCGAGGCCGACGTGTTGCGCGCCTATGAGCAGCGCATCGGCCTGCGCGGCGCGCGCGCGGCCGAGTTCAAGCGCCTGCGCGACCTGCCGGCCGTCACCAAAGACGGCGCGGCGATCACGCTGCTCTTGAACGCCGGCCTGGCGCTCGACGCCGGCCATCTCGACGAAGCGGGGGCGGAGGGCATCGGCCTGTTCCGCACCGAATTCCAATTCATGGTGTCGGAGACGCTGCCCAAGATCGAAGCGCAGACCGCGCTCTATCGGGATGTGCTGCGCGCGGCAGGCGACAAGCCGGTGACCTTCCGCACGCTGGATTTGGGCGGGGATAAAGTGCTGCCCTACATGACCGCCGAGCCGGAGGAGAACCCCGCCCTCGGCTGGCGCGCCGTGCGCATCGGCCTCGATCGGCCGGCGCTGCTGCGCTACCAGCTGCGCGCGCTGGTCGAAGCGGCCGAGGGGCGCCGGCTGCGGGTGATGTTCCCGCTGGTGACGACCGCGCCGGAATTCGACGCCGCAAAGGCGCTCGTGCTGCGCGAGGTCGAGTGGGCCAAAAAGCGCGGCGCCGCGGGGCCTGCGGTGCTCGAGGTCGGCGCCATGATCGAGGCCCCGGCCATCGCCTTCGCGATCGACGCGCTGCAGGGCAAGGCCGACTTTCTCTCGATCGGCACCAATGACCTGATGCAATATTTTTTCGCCGCCGACCGGGGCAATCCCAAGGTGGCGGACCGCTACGACATCCTGTCCCCGCCCGCCTTGCGCCTGCTGCGCCAAATCCGCGAGGCGGCGCGTGCGGCGAACCTGCAGATTTCGATCTGCGGCGAGGCGGCCGGCAAGACCCTGGAGGCCATCGCCTTCATCGCGCTCGGCTATGACAGGCTGTCGATGCCGGCGTCGGGGATCGGCCCGATCAAGCGGATGATCCTGTCGCTGGACCGCGCCCAGGCCGCGCAGGCGGTCGCTGCCATGCTTGACAGCCCCCGCGCGTCGGTGCGCGGCGAGATTTTGGCCTATGCGCAGCGCAATGACGTGCTTCTTTAGCAAGCTGTAAAGCATGAATCGCGTGCGTTGCCGGTACGCGGGATTCGCGAGTAAGATCGCAACGCGGCGTAAAACTTGCTTTGCTAGACGTTAGGTTCCGAAAGGGCCGCGAACCCATGCTGCGCACCAATGGATCAGCCTCCGCGCCCGAAGAATCGGGCGGACCCGCCGCGGCGACGCGCGTCGAGGCGCGCCCGCTCACCATCGACCCGAGCCTGCGCGCCGGCGAGAAGCTGACCTCGGCGCGCGAGCAGCGCGGCCTGAGCCTCGAGCACCTCTCGGACAAGCTCCGCATCCGGCGCGATTTTCTCGAAGCGCTGGAGGCGATGAACGCCAAGCTCTTGCCGGGGAAGGCCTATACGCTGGCTTACCTGAAATCCTACGCCCGCGAAGTCGGGCTCGATCCGGCCGAGATCGTCGACCAGTATCAGCGCGAATGCGCGCTCTCGCGCGAGGATGTGCTGCCGCAAGTGCGCAGCCCGCGCTCGCGGCCGGCGACGGAGCGGCCCTGGCTGCTGCTGCTCGGCCTCGGCGCGATC
>CAZMRN010000298.1:0-3351 GCA_964568575.1 uncultured Caulobacteraceae bacterium | reverse complement strand
GCTCGGCGCACGCGGCCGCATGCACCGCCTTCACCAGCGCGCTCTTGCCCGCGCCGCGCGCGCCCCACAGCAGGGCGTTGTTGGCCCGCGCGCCCGCGGCGAAGCGGCGCGTGTTGGCGAGAAGCCGCTCTTTTTGCGCGTCCATGCCGGCCAGAAGGTGCAGCGGCGTGCGCGCCGGCGCCGGGACCGGGCGTAGATCGTTGTCTGCAGAAGACCAATGAAAACAATCTGCTGAGCTCAGATCGACGCGCAGGGGCGGCGGCGCCAGGCGGTCGAGAGCGGCGGCGATCCGGGCGAGATGGTCGGGGTGGGGGTCCATCGGGCTTTCGACGCCGCCGGCAGCGCGGCTTGGATTGAATTGGCGGGCGACGCCGATATAGTCCGCGCCGCCGCCGCCGGGGAAGACAAAGCGCGTCTCCGCCGCAAACCGGCCGCGATCAGGCTGCAAACCGCTTCGGTTCGAGGATCATGTTCATCACGCCCGCTTACGCACAGGCCGCCGGCGGCGGCATTGGAAACCCATTGGCCGACACGCTGATTCAGCTGCTGCCGATCGTCTTCATTCTGGTGATCTTCTATTTCTTGCTGATCCGCCCGCAGCAGAAGCGGCTGAAGCAACACCAGGAGATGATCGCCGCCTTGAAGCGGGGCGACACGATCGTCACGTCCGGCGGTCTGATCGGCAAGGTGCGCTCGGTCGCCGACGACGAGGTGCGGGTCGAGCTTGCGCCCAATGTCGAGGTCCGCGTCGTGCGCCAGACGATTTCGGAAGTGCGCGGCAAGGGCGAACCTGCGCTGGCCAATGATTCGAAGCCGGCGGCCGACTAAGCCATGCTGCAGGTCGCGCGCTGGCGCATCGTGTTCGTCGCGATCGTGACGCTGCTCGGCGTCGTTTTCGCCTTGCCGAATCTTTTGCCGCCGGCGGCGTTGCGCGCAATGCCGGATTTCGTGCGCAATTCGACGATCAATCTCGGCCTCGATCTGCGCGGCGGCTCGTATCTGCTGCTGGAGATCGATTCCGCCACTCTGGAGCGCCAGCGGCTGGAGCAGGTGTCAGACCTGATGGCCTCGGCGCTGCGCGACGCAGAACCGCGCATCACGTATAGCGGGCGCGGCGTCGTTGCGGGCGCGGCGCGCGTGCGGTTGACCAATCCGGCCGATGCGCCGCGCGCGCTGCAGGCGCTACGCGCCATCGCTGCGCCGATCAACCAGAATGCGCTCGGCGGCGGCGAACCCGAACTTGTGTTCACGCAAGGGGCCGACGGCCTGATCGAGGCGCGCGTGACGCCCCAGGCGCTGGAGCAATTGGCGCGCCAAGGCGTGCAGCAATCGATCGAGATCATCCGCCGCCGGGTCGATCCGTCGGGCGTCAGCGAAGTATCGATCACGCGCCAGGGCGCTGACCGCATCGTGCTGCAGGCGCCGGGCGATTCCGATCCCGAGGCGCTGCGCCGCCGCATCGGCCAGACCGCGCGGCTGACCTTCCACGAAGTCGATCTCAACGCCGATCCGGTCGCGGCCGCCGAAGGGCGCCTGCCGCAAAGCCGCCAATTCCTGCCCTACGCCGATCCCCAGCGCGGCGCCGGCGTCGTCATCATGCGTCGCCCGAAGCTCACGGGCGAAATGCTCAACGACGCGCTGCCGAGCTTCGATGCGCAAACCAACGAGCCGGTGGTCACGTTCCGCTTCAACAGCGAGGGCGCGCGCATTTTCGGGCGCTTCACCAGCGAAAATGTCGGCCGGCCATTCGCGGTGGTGCTGGACGACCGCGTGCTCACCGATCCGGTGATCAATGAACCGATCCTTGGCGGCACCGGTCAGATCAGCGGCAATTTCACGCCCGAATCCGCCAACGAACTCGCCGTTCTTTTGCGCGCCGGCGCCTTGCCTGCGCCGCTGGAGGTGATCGAGCAGCGCGCCATCGGCCCCGAGCTTGGGCAGGACGCCATCGAGGCGGGCGCGATCTCGACCGTGATCGCGTTCGTGCTCGTGCTGGTGTTCATGGTGCTGGCCTACGGCTTCCTGTTCGGCGGGATTTCCGTCATCGCGCTGTTGCTCAACGGCGTGTTGATCTTCGCGGCGATGTCGGCCTTCGGCGCAGCGCTCACGCTGCCGGGCGTGGCGGGCCTGATCCTGACGCTCGCCGTCGCGCTCGACGCCAACGTGCTCATCTATGAGCGCATGCGCGACGAGGTCCGCGCCGGGCGTTCACCGGTGCTTGCGGCCGAGGCCGGCTTCAGCCGCGCCATCGTCACCATTTTCGACGCCAACATCACCCACCTCGGCGCGGCCTTGATCATGCTGGCCCTGGCGCCGGCGGGGCCGGTGAAGGGATTCGCCTGGACGCTGACGATCGGCGTGTTCACATCGGTTTTCACCGCGGTTCTGATCACGCAATTGCTGCTGGCGTGGTGGTTCCGCTCAACGCGCCCCAAGCGCCTGCCCATCAGCTGAGGCCGCCGCCATGTTCTGGCCCTTGATCAAACTGCTGCCGCAGAAAACCAATTTCCGGTTCGTGAAATTCGCGCCGCTATTTGGGGCGCTGTCGCTGCTTGGCTGCGTCGCCTCGCTCTATCTGACCCTCGTGCCGTTCCAGCCGCCGTGCGCGGGGCTCAATTGCGGCGTCGATTTTCGTGGCGGCAACGTGATCGAATTGTCGACCGCGCCGCGGCGCGCCGATCTCGGCGACATCCGCGAAGCGCTCGCCGGCGCTGGCCTCGGCGATGTGCAGGTGCAGGGCTTCAGCGATCCCACCGCCGCAATGGTGCGCTTCGAGACGCCTGCGGGCGTCAACGCCAATGACGCCGTCGTGGAGGTCAAGGCGACGCTGGAGCGCGCGCTGGGCCAGGTGACTTTCCCGCGCACCGAAGTGGTCGGGCCGAAAGTGTCGGGCGAATTGCTGGGCAAGGGCGTGGCCGCGCTGTTGGCGGGCATTGGCCTCATGCTCTTGTACATTTGGCTGCGCTTCGGCCTCACCTTCGGCGCCGTCGCGGTGACCGCGCTCGCCCACGACGTCATCCTGACGTTCGGCCTGTTCGCCATCACCCGCATGGAGTTCACGCTGACGGCGGTGGGCGCGATCCTCACGATCATCGGCTATTCCATCAACGACAAGATCGTGGTGCTCGATCGCGTGCGCGACAATCTGCGCAAGTTCAAGCGCATGCCGCTGGGCGAATTGGTCGACCTGTCGATCAATGAAACGCTGTCGCGCACCATCATCACCGGCGTCACCGGCATCATGGCGCTGGGCGTGATGGCGGTGTATGGCGGCGAGGCGTTGTTTGCGTTTTCGGTCTCGATGATCTTCGGCATCGTGATCGGCACCTATTCGTCGATCTTCATCGCAGC
>CAZMRN010000297.1:0-3361 GCA_964568575.1 uncultured Caulobacteraceae bacterium | reverse complement strand
CCACTGGATCACGGCGCGCAAATGGCGCTCGAGATAATTGCCGGGATTTGCAGACAACGTGGAATCGTCCACCGGCGCGCCGTCGGAAATCACCATCAGGATACGCCGCTGCTCGGCGCGCGCGAGCAGGCGATCATGCGCCCACAACAGCGCCTCGCCGTCGATGTTTTCTTTCAGCAGGCCCTCGCGCATCATCAGCCCGAGATTGCGCCGCGCGCGCCGCCACGGCGCATCGGCGCTTTTGTAGACGATATGGCGCAGATCGTTGAGCCGCCCCGGTTGCGGCGGCCTGCCGGCCTTGAGCCATTCCTCTTTGCACATGCCGCCTTTCCAGGCGCGCGTGGTGAAGCCGAGGATCTCCACCTTCACGCCGCAGCGCTCCAGCGTGCGCGCGAGAATGTCCGCGCTCAGCGCCGCGATCATGATCGGCCGACCGCGCATCGATCCGGAATTGTCGAGCAGCAGCGATACGACGGTGTCTTTGAAATCCGCCTCGTCTTCCTGCTTGAACGACAGAGCCGACAAGGGATCGACGATGACGCGCGTCAGCCGCGCGGTGTCGAGCAGGCCTTCCTCCAGGTCGAACGTCCAGGCGCGATTCTGCTTGGCCATCAGGCGGCGCTGCAGGCGATTGGCGAGGCGGCCTACGACGCTTTGCAGCGGCTTGAGTTGTTGATCCAGATAGGCGCGCAGGCGCGACAATTCCTCGCCGTCGCAGAGCTCTTCGGCCTGCACGATCTCGTCATGCGCGCGGGTGAACACCTTGTAGTGCGCGTTGGGATCGTCGACGTCGTCGCGCATCGGCGGCCGCACAGGCTTTTGGCCCTCGTCGTCCGGCGGCGCCTGATCTTCCGAATCCATGTCGATTTCGGCGTCGATCTGCGCGGTCTGGTCGGAGTCCATCTCTTGCTGAGAGGCCTCCATTTGCACCTGCTCTTGCTGATCCTGGCCTTCGGGATCGCCGTCGTCGTCGCCGCTTTCCGGCGGCGAGGGCTGATCCTGGGGCGGCTCCTGCGCTTGGCTGTCGTCGGGCTCGGCCTCCATCTCGTCGCCGAGGTCGAGATCGCGGATGAGATCGCGCGCGATGCGGGCGAATTGGGCCTGATCGTCAGCGGCGCCGCTCAAGCGGTCGAGCGACGCGCCGGCCTTGGCCTCGATCTCGCTGCGCCAGGCGTTGACGACGCCCTCTACCGCCTTGGGCGGCGCGAGCCCGGTCAGCCGCTCGCGCACGATCATCGCCAGCGCATCGGCCAGCGGCGCCTGGGCGCGGTCCATCGAGGCGCGAAAGCCTTTCCGCTCATAGGTCTCGGCCAGGGCGGCGGCGAGATTGTTCGACACGCCCTGCATCGCATTGGCGCCGAGCGCCTGGATGCGCATGTCTTCCGCCGCATCGAACAGGGCGCGCGCTTCGATCGAGCTCGGCCGCCCCTTGGCGTGCGCGGCCTCGTCGTGGTGGGCGTAGCGCAGGGCCAACGCGTCGGCGTGGCCGCGCAGGCGTTCGGCGTCCGGCCCGTTCAGCACGCGCGGCGGGTGCGGCAGGGTGATCCGGTCGGCCCCGAGCTTGGGGCCCTCCGCGCCGAACGCAATCTCGAGCTCTTCCGCCCCGGCGAGCGCGCGCGTCGATTGCGCAAGCGCCCGCTTGAACATCTCCGTCGGGGTTTCCTTCTGCGACATGGCCGGCAGTCTAGCGGCGGCGCGTGCGCCTGCGAAAGGGCCTTAAGCTGCGGCGCAGCGATCCCTTGAAATCAGCCCCGCCGCGCGCCATCCCTTGCACCGGATGACCCAAGCGCGCGCCCCGGCTCTGGTGAAGGCGGTGTTGGGGCCCACCAACACCGGCAAGACGCACCTCGCCATCGAGCGCATGCTGGCGCATCGCGACGGCATGATCGGGCTGCCGCTGCGGCTGTTGGCGCGCGAAATCTATGACCGCGTGGTCAAGGCCAAGGGCGCAGCCGCCGCCGCCTTGATCACGGGCGAGGAAAAGATCGCACCCGAGACGGCGCGATACTTCGTCTGCACGGTGGAGGCGATGCCGCTCGATCGGCGCACCGAATTTCTCGCCGTCGATGAAATCCAGCTCGCGCGCGATCCCGATCGCGGGCACGTGTTCACCCATCGCCTGCTGCATGCGCGCGGCGCCGGCGAGACGATGTTCCTCGGCGCCGATACGATGCGGCCGATCATCCGCCGGCTGTTGCCGCACGCGGAGGTCAGCCGGCGCGAGCGGCTTTCGGCGCTGACCTACGCTGGCCACAAGAAATTGACCAAGCTGCCCAAGCGCAGCGCCATCGTGGCGTTTTCGGCGGAAGATGTTTACGCGATCGCGGAATTGATTCGCCGCCATCGCGGCGGCGCGGCGGTGGTGATGGGCGCGCTCAGCCCGCGCACGCGCAATGCTCAGGTCGCGCTTTATCAAAGCGGCGAGGTGGATTTTCTCGTCGCCACCGATGCGATCGGCATGGGCCTCAACATGGACGTCGATCACGTCGCCTTCGCGGCGGCGGCGAAATTCGACGGGCGGCGCAATCGGGTGCTGCGGCCCGATGAGGTCGCCCAGATCGCCGGACGCGCGGGACGCTTTCGCGCCGATGGAAGTTTCGGCGAGACCGGCGAATGCCCGCCGTTCGACGAAGAAACGATCGAACGGGTGGAAAGCCACGAGTTCGACGCCGTCGATGCGCTCGAATGGCGCAGCGAGCGGCTGGATTTCCGCAGCCCGCAAGCCTTGCTTGCAAGTCTCGAAACGCCGCCGGATCAGCCGGGCCTGTTGCGCGCGCGCGGCGCCGACGACGAAGAGACGCTCAAGCGCTTGATGCTGGAGGATGACATTCTCGATCGCGCCCGCGGCGAGCGCGCGGTGCGGCGTTTGTGGGAAGCCTGCCAGATGCCGGATTTCCGCAAAGCCGGCCTTGATGACCATGCGCGCCTGGTGGGCCGCGTCGCGCGCGATCTTCTAGGCGCGCATGGCGCCTTGGCGCAGGATTGGATCGCGCGGGAGATGGGGCAGCTCGAGCGCTTCGAGGGCGATCTCGATGTGCTTCAGGCGCGGCTCGCGCATGTGCGCACCTGGTCCTACATCGCCAATCGCGCCGATTGGCTGGAGGATTCCGGCCACTGGCGCGGCCGCACGCGCGCGCTGGAGGATAAGCTTTCGGATGCGCTGCACGCGCTTCTGGCGCAGCGCTTCATCGATCGGCGCACCAGCGCCTTGTTGCGCGGCTTGAAGCGGGAAGATGCGCTGCTCGCCTCGGTGACGGAGGACGGCGAGGTTGCGGTGGAGGGCCACCATGTCGGGCGCCTTGAGGGTCTCGCGTTTCGCCCCGATCCGGGCGCGCTCGGCCTCGAGGGCCGCGCGGTGCGC
>CAZMRN010000296.1:3150-3366 GCA_964568575.1 uncultured Caulobacteraceae bacterium | reverse complement strand
GGGGACCTTCCAGGCGCGCGGCGGTGCGCAGCGCCAGCGTGGCGCGGTCGCGGGCGAGTTCGAAGGTCGCAGCATCGGCGCGCCAGACGGCGTTTTCTTGCGCGTCGGCGATCACCAGGCGCGCGTCGCGCACCGCCAGAAGCTGGAGATTGCCGCCTGGCCCCACCGGGCGCAACGTTTCCGCCAGCGCATCGAGCGTGCGCGTGACGCGCTGGT
>CAZMRN010000296.1:0-3135 GCA_964568575.1 uncultured Caulobacteraceae bacterium | reverse complement strand
GTTGGGCGGCGGCGGCGGCACGACGAAATCCGGCTCGGCCCCCGGCGGCCCGAGCGCAAAGGCCCAGGACCCGTCGGCCTGACGCGTGAAGGACAGATCGCCGCCCAAAAATTCCGCCTGCTTGACCGACACCTGCCCGATCAGCAGCCGCAGCGGCGACAGCCCGATCGAGACTTTGCGGCTGGAGGTCAGCACCCCCCCGGCGCGGTCGCGGATGCGCACGTCCAGCGCCTCGAGTTGCAGGGCGCGCGCCCGCGTCGACCAGGACAGCTGGACGCTGCCGATCGTCACCGGGCGGCCGGACCGCGCCTCGCTCAGCTCGGCCTCGACATGGCTCTGGATCAATGGCAGCGGAAGCGGGCCCTGGCTCAAACGCCAGCCCAGCGCCCCCACCGCGATCAGCGCGAGCGCCAGCACGGCGGCCAGCGCCTCGATCGCGATCAGCGTCGATCTGCGCAAGCGCCGGATCACGCGGCGATCCCACGAACAGGAGACGGACCGATGGCCAACACCCTCAACCCAGGCGACAGAGCCCCCAAATTCGATCTGCCGACGGCCGGGGGCGGACGCGTCAAGCTGGCCAGCCTCAAGGGCAAGTCCGTCGTGTTGTACTTCTATCCAAAGGACGACACATCCGGTTGTACGCAGGAAGCGCTAAACTTCACTGAAAAAGCCGACGATTTCGCGGCGGCGGGCGCCGTGGTCATCGGCGTCTCGAAGGACAGCGTCTCCGCCCACGAGAAATTCGCCGCCAAGCACGGCCTGACCGTCACCCTGGCCTCCGACGAGGACGGCGCTGTGTGCGAGGCCGACGGCGTCTGGGTCGAAAAGAGCATGTATGGACGAAAATACATGGGGATTGAGCGGGCCACGTTCCTGATCGGGCCCGACGGAACCCTCCGCGCGGTGTGGCGGAAGGTTAAAGTGCCGGGCCACGCCGAGGCCGTGCTGAAGGCGGTAAAGGGCTGATGCGGCGCCGTTTTTCAGGCGCCCTGGACGGCCTTTGCGCACCCCATGCAGGTGCCCGCCCCGACCCAGGCGGAAAAAGCTGCGCGAAGTCGGCCGCGATGGTTGCCAAGAGGGGGCGTTTTGGGTCAATTGGACGAGGGCGGGCTACAACAATTTGGGCGTCAGGCGGGCGGTGACGAACATGAGCCAGTTCGGAACTCGGGCACGTGCGTTCTTCGATCGCACTTTCCCGGAACGACAAATCTATCACCGGAGCGGCGGCACGGTCCGCTACGTCTCTCTTTCCCCATCCCGGCAGGCGCTGATGGCGCTGGGCGCGGTCGGCGTCGCCGGATGGTGCGTCTACGCGACCGCCCACACGCTGATGACGCCGTCCCTCACGGCGCAAACCAACACTGAGGTCGGCCGGCTTCAGGCCAAGTATGACCGCTGGCTGAGCGATGCGCGCGCCCAGGCCGATACGGCCCAGGCGCAGCTGGAAGAGCGCACCCGCTCGTTCGAAGCGACAACCGCCGAGTTCGAGCGCCGCCACGAGGTGCTGCGCAGCCTGCTCGAATACGCCGGCGGCTCCAGCCTCACCGCCGCGGCCCGCCCGATCGAGCGCGACGGCGCCCGCCTCTTGATGCGCGCTTCGATCGACGAGGCCGAGCCGCGCGTGTCCCGCGCCCTGTCGGTGGAGCCGATGCAGGTGCAGACGGTCGGCTTCCGCGGCCGCGTCGATCGCCTCGAGACCGAACAGACGCTGGCGCTCGCCGAGCTTGAGGACGCCGTCGTCGAAAGCGCCGAACAAGTGCGCGGCGTGCTGCGCCTGACCGGCGTCAGCGTTCAGCGCCTGACCAACGCCGACGACGCCGAGGCCGGCGGCCCGCTCGTGTCGCAGGATCTGGTCGATTATCTGCGCGACAGCGGCATGAACCCGCAGTTCGCCCATCGCGTCAGCCAGGTGGCCGCGCGCGTGGCCGAAAGCCGCCGCCTGCAAGCGATCGCCGACGCCACGCCGCTGGCCCCGCCGGTCGCCGTCGATTATCGCGAAACCTCCGGCTACGGCCCGCGCATCGACCCGTTCACCGGCCGCGCAGCGTTCCATTCGGGCCTGGACATGGCCGCGTTCGATCGCGCGCCGGTGGTCTCGACCTCGCCGGGCGTCGTGTCCTTCGCCGGCACCAAAAGCGGCTATGGCTTCGTGGTCGAAATCGATCACGGCCACGGCTTTAAGACTCGGTACGGACATTTGCGCGATATTCAGGTCTCACGCGGCGAACGCGTGGCCATTGGTCAGCGCATCGGATCAATGGGATCGACAGGTCGGTCTACGGGCACGCACCTGCATTATGAGGTATGGTTCCGCGGGCGCGCGGTGGATCCCGTTAATTTTCTGAGGGCAGGACGACATGTTCACGAACAAGGGTAGGACCGGAGAAGCCATGCCAGCCGTGCCGGAGCCTACGCCGCGTCGCATGCCGTCCGGTCAAATCGTGCCCTCCATCCTCGCCAACGGCGTGCGCTTCAAGGGCACCATCGAGGCCGATGGCGCTGAGCTGCAGATCAATGGTGAAATCGAAGGCAATGTGCGCGGCGGGTCGGTGACGGTCGGCGACACGGGCATGATCAAGGGCGACATCGTCTGCGAAACCGTGACGGTGCAGGGCCGGGTCGAAGGCTCGGTGCGCGCGCGCAAGGTGCAGCTGATGCGCAACGCCCACGTGCTGGGCGACATCGTGCACCAGAGCCTCTCGGTGGAGATGGGCGCGGTGTTCGAGGGCCAATGCCGTTATCTGCAGGATCCGCTGCGCGATCAGCCTGGCGCTGCGCCTGCGCAAGCGTCGAACGGCGCGGACGTGGCCTTCGGCGGCGGGTCGCCCTTCGGCGAGCCGGCGCATGACCAGGATCGCCTGTCGCAGGGCGTCATCGTCACTGGCGCGCCGGCGTAAAGTTTCGGGCCGTCTCGGCTCCAGAGTTCTGGGTTGGAAAAACCACCTGAAGGCCCGGCGGCGACGCCGGGCCTTTTCTTTTGCGCTCACGGCGCCGCGGGGGCGCGCCAGCCGGCGTCGCGGGCCGCCTGCTCTTCGGCGGCGTCCAGCGCATCGCCCTCCATCCGGGCCTCGATGGCGGCTAGGACTTCCGGCGGCGTCGCGGCGGCGGCCTGGCGCACATCCCCGCCCACGT
>CAZMRN010000295.1:0-3384 GCA_964568575.1 uncultured Caulobacteraceae bacterium | reverse complement strand
CAGCGGCGACGACGGCGTCGTCCTCGTCCTTTCGGCGTGAGAAGATGGGCCCTTCGTCCCCGCGCATGAACCCGGATTTGGTGACGTAGTCGGGCGCCTTCGTCGTATCAGGAAGAAACACGATCGGCGCCTCCAGGCCCTTGGCCCCATGCGCAGTCATGACCCGCACCGCGCGGCCCGCCTCCTCCATTTCGCGTTTCACGTCGCTGTCGTCGGCTTCCATCGAAGCGAGAAACGTCTGCAGGCAGCCTGCGCCGCGCTGATCGGCGCTCAGCGCGCGCGACAACACCTCTTCCAGCGGATCGCGCGCGGCGGCGCCAAGGCGTTCGGCGATCTTGCGCCATCCGCTGCGCCCGTCTGCGTCGCAGGTCTCCAGCGCCCAACTCAAGAACGCGAACGGATGCGCGCCGGCGCGCGCGATCGCCGCGGCGACGAAAGCGCGCGCCGGCGCCAGACGCGGATCCTCGCTCGCGTTCAAACGCGACAACAGCGTCTCGCCCTTCGCGCGGCCATAGGCGAGCGGAAACAAATCCGCATCGTCATCGACGAGGCCAAGCCACGGCCCCTTGAGCACGCAAGCCAGCGCGTGATCGTCGGTCGGATCGAGCGCTGTGCGCATCAGCGCCATACAATCCTGCACCGCGATGTCCTGCGCCAGCTTCATGCGGTCGGCGCCGGCGACCGGCAGCCCCTGCCGCTTGAGCGCCTTGATCATCTGCTCGAACAGCGGCCCGCGCGATTGCACCAGGATCAGCACATCGCCCGCATGCATCGGGCGCATCGCCCACCCGCCTTCGCCACGATCCCACACGCCGGTGCGCTCAGCGATCATCTCGCTGATGCGCACGGCGACGGCCCTGCATACTTGCGCCGCCGCTGAATCGCCGCGCTCCATGTCGCGCGGCGAATCCCATGGGACAGGCGCGGGCCGCTCCGGCTTCCGCGCGATCGGCCACACCTCCACCATGCCCCGATGATCCTCGCGATCGGCGAGATGGACGACCACGTCCTGCGCCATCGCATCCTCGCCGAGCGTGAGGCGCGCCATGGTCGCATCGACCGCGGCGAGCACTTCTGGCGTCGATCGGAACGAGGCGCGCAAGCTCGGCGCACGAAACGCGGCGCCGGATTCGTGGGCCTGCAGGCTCAAGGTCTGCGCCTGGAGCAGAAAGCGCGCGGGATCGGCGCCTTGAAAACCGTAGATCGATTGCTTCGGATCGCCGACGGCGAACACCGTGCGCACCGTCTCGCGCGCGCCGCGGCCGGCGAAGAATTCATTCTGCAAAGGCGCAAGCAGGCGCCATTGCGCCGGGCTCGTGTCCTGCCCCTCATCGACAAGAATGTGCGACACGCCGCCGTCGAGCTTGTAGAGCACCCACGGCGCCGCATCCGCGCGCGTCAGCAGCGCCAGCGCATGGGTGATGAGATCGTCGAAGTCGAGCGCGCCGGCGGCGTCCTTCTCCTGCGCATAATGCCGGTTGAAGGCGTGCGCCAGGATCAGCGCGGCGCGCGCGTCAGCCGCACGGTCTATCGCCCGCAGGCTTTGCGTCGCCGCGCGCACGCGCTGCGCCTCGCGCGCCAGCAACGGCTCGAGCCAGCCATGCTGTTTGAGCGCGGGCTTGGTGGCGAGCGTTTTGTAGAGCTCGCCTTCTTTAGTCAGAAACGCTTTTCTCAGAGCGTCGAAGGCCGCCTCGGGCGCGTCGTCGCGCAACGCGACCGCGGCCAACAGCTTTTGTGCGCGCTCCGCATCTGTCACGCTGAAGTGCGCCAACGCGCGCGCGGCCGCTTCAAGGTCCCGCCAAGGCGTGTCGCGGACCGTGCGCGCGATGAGCGCGTCGGCGTCTTCGCTGACGCCGTGCCGCGCGGCGAGCCGATCGAGCGCCGTCGCGAGCGCGCCGTCGCCGACATAATCCTGCAGCGCGCGGCGCGCGGCGACAATGTCGCGAAACAAATGATCGAGCGAATCGCCGTCGAGCCCCCGGGCGAACCGCGCAAACGCCGCGCGCGTCTCGCCTTCGCCTTGGCGCAGAAGATCGTCCCAGGCGCGCTGCATCAGGTCGCGCGTGGCGGCGTCGTCGGCGATCAAAAAGCCCGGCGCGACGCCGGATTCGAGCGGAAAGCGCGCCAAAAGGCGTTCGCAAAAGGCGTGAATGGTCTGGATGCGCAGGCCGACGGGCGTCTCCAGCGCATGTGCGAGCAGCGCCCGCGCCCGCGCCAGCGCGGCGGCGTCGACGTCGTCGTCCGATCCCGTCAGCTCACGCAGCGCCGCGGCGAGCGCGTCGTCCGGCGTGACGCACCATGCGCCCAGCCGCATCAAGAGCCGGCGCTGCATCTCCGACGCCGCCGCCTTCGTGTAGGTGATGCATAAAAAAGCGTTGGGCTCAGCGCCCGTCAGCAGCAACCGCGCAATACGGTCGACCAGAACTTTCGTCTTTCCGGAACCTGCGTTCGCGGTGACAAAGGCGTTTGCGCGCGGATCGGCGGCGGCGCGCTGATTGAGGAGCGTCTCTTCGCGCGGGCTCATGCCTCGCCCTCGTCGTCGCTGTCGGCCCATTCCTGGCGGCGCGCGAGATGATCGAATTCGCCGAAATGGCGCACGGAAAACATGCGCGGCCGCGACAGAAACGGCATCGTCGGATCGGCGTATTCCAAAAGCTTCTTCTCCAGCGCAACAAACGCCGCCTCCGCCAGCGCATGCGCCGGCGTCTTTTCCGACACGCTTTGCGGGCCGGGCTCGGTTCCCCCGAAGCGCCAATAGGTGAGGCTCTGCGCCTGCGCGCGCGGGACGTCGGCGAAGGCGCCGCGCGCCAGCATCGCCGCCTCGAGCGCCAATTGCGGCTCCAAGCCGGATTTCACCTGCGGCTCGCTCGGCGGATTGCCCGTCTTGACGTCCATCAGATGCGCGTGACCTGCGGCGTCGATGGCGATGCGATCGGCACGCGCGGTCAACGCCACGCCGCAGGACAAGTCCAGCGCGCCGCGGCGCTCGAGATAGGCGCGCATGCCTTCAGCGTCCTGCGCCCTGAGCCAGGCGACGTACGCCTCCGCCGCCGGGCCTAAGCGTTCGCGCGCCGCCGCGCGCGCCGTGCGATTGAAGCCGCTGCGCGCCAATTCTTCATCGATCAGCGCAATCAGCGCATCGGGCGCGCCGCCTGCCCCGAAGCGCTCGATCGCGGCGTGGACGGCGGCGCCGTGTTCGGCGGGTCCGGGCGGTTTGCCGATCGGATCGGGCGGGCGCAAGCCGAGCAGCCGCTCGGCGTAAATCGCGTAGGGATCGCGGATCAGTTTCGTCACCCCGGTGACGCTGATCGTCGTGAGCCGAGCGTTGCGCGGCGGGCGCGGCGCCGGCGGCGCGCACGGCGCAAAGGTTTGCGGCGCATCGAG
>CAZMRN010000294.1:3212-3430 GCA_964568575.1 uncultured Caulobacteraceae bacterium | reverse complement strand
CATGGCTCGACATGGTGCGCCGCCACGGCGCCAGCCACGGCCTCGGCGATCTTGCAGCGCGCGCAAGCGATCCCGCGGCGCGGCGCGAGATCCTCGCCCTGCGCGACGATCCCGAGATCGCGGCGCGTATGGCGGGGGAGTTGTGGCGCGAGAACGCGTCCTTCCTGCGCGCGCGCGTCGGGCGCGATCCGACCGAAAGCGAACTCTACGCCGCGCAT
>CAZMRN010000294.1:2798-3112 GCA_964568575.1 uncultured Caulobacteraceae bacterium | reverse complement strand
CCGCGCGAGGCGGCCGCCAACCGCAATTTGTTTTACACGCGCGACGGCGCGCCGCGCAGCGCCGAAGGCCTCTTGCAGCGCCTCGCGCTTGTGGTCGACCAGGCGCCGACGACCGTCGCGCCGCCGACCCCGTCTCCGGTCGCGCCCGCGCCGCCGGCGAGCGCGGCGCCGGTGTTGTCGCCGGAGCTGATCGACGCGCTGTTCGCGCTGGCGCTGATGCCGGACGAGCCCGAAGACAGCGATCCCGCGCTGCGCCTGCAGCGCGACGTCTGAACGCCCCCTTCTCCCACAAGGGGAGAAGGAGGGGGGTTAAG
>CAZMRN010000294.1:0-2754 GCA_964568575.1 uncultured Caulobacteraceae bacterium | reverse complement strand
TATCCGCGGGCGCGTAGCCGAGTTCCGCGAGGACAGCGCGGGTGTGCTGGCCCGGCGCCGGCGCCGGCGTTTTCGGCCCTTCGCCGGCGTTGAACCGCACCGGTCCCGCGGGGGCTTTGATCGTGCGGCCGTCGGCCTGGGGGGCGTCGACCACGCCGCCGGCGGCGACGAGTTGGGGATCGGCGCAGGCCTGGGCCGGCGTCTGCACCGGTGCCCAGGCGACGTCCTCGGCGTCGAGACGGCGGGCGAGCTCCTCATAGGTGAGCGCCGCGCACGCGGCGTCCAGCGCGTCGACAAGGGCTGCGCCGTTCTCCCGCCGGGCGCGGCCGGAGGCGAAGCGCGGATCGTCGATGAGATCCGGCCGGCCGACGGCGCGGCAATAGCCGTGCCAATCGGTCGGGCCCTGGCGCGGCACGAAGCAGACCCACTGGCCGTCGCCGCTCTTGAAGAAGTTCGCCAGCGGGCTGACCGCGTCGCGCCGCGGCCGGGCCGAAGCGAGCCGGCCGAAGGCGTGTTGGATGGAGAAATCCGTGCCCATGACGAAATGGGCGGTGCGCATCAGCGAGGCCTCGACGAGGCGGCCCTTTCCCGTCTGGGTGCGTTCGACGACCGCAGCAAGGATGCCCGCGGCGGCCGCAAGCGAGGTGGTGTGGTCGCCCATGGCCGAGCGGATCGGGACCGGCTCGGAGCCCTTCGGGGCGAACGCCGCCGCCAGCCCCGCGCGCGCCCAGAACGAGGCGATGTCGAAGCCGGGGCGGTCCTTGTCGGCGCCGGTGAGGCCGTAGCCGGTGATCGAGGCGTAGATGAGCTTGGGGTTCAGCGCGGAGAGGGCGGGATAATCGAGCCCGGCGCGCTCCAGCCCGCCGGGGCGCACATTGGTGATGAACACGTCCCCCCAGAGCGCCAGCCGCCGCAGCGCCTCGCGGCCTTCGGGCTTGGCCGTGTCGAGCACGATGCCGCGCTTGTTCCGGTTGTCGAACTCGAACACCGGATTGGCGCCCATGTCGGCGCCGATGGTGGCGAAGAATTGCCGGGCGGGGTCGCCGCCAGGCGGCTCGACCTTGATCACCTGGGCGCCCCAATCGGCCAGGATGGCCGAGGCCCCGGGCGCGGCCATGTAGGTGGCGTATTCGACGACCTTGAGATGCTCAAGCATGGATCGACCGGGCTCCCTGCGGCCTGCGCGTGAAGGGTTCCTTAAGCGTATGGGCCAAGCATGCCGGGCAATGCGTCGCGATGCGAGTCTGTGACGCTAAGGAAGGGCCTGACGATGTCCGTCGTGACCATGCGCGCCACGCTGACCGAAGCCGATATCCGCACCCTGGTGAAGGGCGTCGCCGAGGACGACCGCGCCCAGGCGGCGCACAAGCTGTGCCGCTGCATCGAGGAGATGGACCTCACCGACGAGGAGCGCGCCCACGCCCGCGAGATCATGCAGATCATGGCCGCGGACGCCGCCGTGCTGGTGCGCCGGGCGCTGGCCGTGGCGCTGAAGAACTCTCCCAAGCTGCCGCGCGACGTCGCCAACAAGCTGGCGCAGGACGTCGAGGCGATCGCGCTGCCGGTGATCATGAATTCGCCCTCGCTCACCGACGACGACCTGGTCGAGATCGTGCGTGCGAGCCCGCCGTCGAAGCAGGTGGCGGTGGCGAGCCGGCCTGCGCTGTCGGAGACGGTGACGGGCGCGATCGCGGCCTATGCGGAGCCGGCCGCGATCGAACGCGCGCTCGCGAACGACAACGCCGCCTTCTCAGAAGACGCGCTGAACCTGACGCTCGAACGCTTCCCCGACGTCTCGGGCGTGACCGCCGCGATGGCGCATCGCCGCGTGCTGCCTTTGGGCGTGACCGAAAAGCTCGTCGCGCTGGTGACCGGCGAAGTGTTTGACCATCTGGTGAACAATCACGCGCTGTCGCCGCAGATCGCGATCGATCTGGCGCTCGGCGCGCGCGAACGCGCCACCATCGACCTCATCGAGCAGGCCGGCCTGCAGCACGATCTGGAAGGCTTCGTGCGTCAGATCAATCTGCACGGACGCCTGACGCCGTCGCTGATCATGCGCGCGCTGTGCCTGGGGCAGATGGAGTTCGTCGAGCGCGCCATCGCGGAATTGTCGGGGCTCGCGCACACCCGGATCTGGCTGATGATCCACGACCACGGGCCGCTGGGGCTGAAGGCCGCGTTCGACCGCGCCGGCCTGCCGCCGCGCCTGTTTCCGCCGTTCCGCGCGGCGATCGACGTCTATCATCAGCTTGAGCGCGACGGCGGCGTCGACGACCGCAAAGTGTTTCGCGTGCGCATGATCGAACGCGTGCTGACGCTGTTCCAATCGATCCCGCGCGAGGATCTCGATTACCTGCTGGAAAAACTCAACGCCGCCGGCGAGCCGATGATGCAGGCCGCCGCGCGCTGATCCGACAGCGCGCGCGCCGTGCTAGAGTGACGGCGTTGGTCGGTTGCATCGGTGCGCGTCATTTGAGTTTCAGCATTGCGCTATCCCATCGCTCGGCCCCGGCGCAGGCCGGGGCCCATCGCATGGCGCATAGCGCCCCTGCGCACAGAACTGGCCCCGGCCTTCGCCAGGGGCGAGCGGCGGAGGCTTGCGGGACACGTGAAGTGGCGTTGGGGCATGGACGACCTCGTCCATGCTTCTTGCGTTGCGACAGCGCGGGCGGGGTCGCCCGCGCTCCAGAACCGCGCGCGCTAGAACGTGTCGATCGCGCAGGGGCCGCCGGCGCGGTCGAAGCCCATGGC
>CAZMRN010000293.1:1627-3435 GCA_964568575.1 uncultured Caulobacteraceae bacterium | reverse complement strand
CCCGGCCGCGTGGCCGACGAGGAAGAATTGCGCCGGCTCTGCGCCCAGGCCGGCGTTGCGATCGCCATCGCCGCCGCCAGCACTCCAGCCCACCACCCTTTGCGCATGCCTCGCCCCCCTCGCGAGCGCCGAACTTGCCCGAACGGCGCCGGCGCGCCAAGCCGGCGGGCCGCCGGCGCCCAGAGCGGCATGGCCATTTGGGTCGCATTGACAGGGCGAGGACGGGACTTAGGTTGCCGCCCGATCGCGGCCGCAGGCCGCGCATGGGGCTGACATGAGCGGCGCAACCAATCCGAGGCCTTTGTCCCCGCATCTGCAAATCTGGCGCTGGCACGTGACGATGGCGACGTCCATCTTCCATCGCGCCACCGGCGTCGCGCTTTACGCAACGACCGCCTTGCTGGTCGCCTGGCTGGTTTCATTGGCGTCTGGGCCTGAGGTTTATGCGCCGGTTGAAGCCTTTCTCCAGGGCGCCCTCGGGCAAGCGGCGCTGTTCGCGGCGCTGGTCGCGCTCGCCTATCATTTGGCGAACGGCGTTCGCCATCTGGCGTGGGATACCGGCGCGCATTTAAATCCCAAGGCCGCGGGCGTGAGCGCATGGCTCGCCATCGCGTTCGCCATCGCTGCGCCGACGGCGCTGTTCGCTTATTTGCGCATGGGAGGCTGATGATGGGGCAGCCGATGCGAACCGCTTTGGGGCAGGTGCGCGGCCATGGCGCGGCCCGTTCAGGCACCAGCCATTTCATCGCCGAGCGCGTCACGGCGATTGCGCTGTTCTTTCTGGCGCCGTGGTTCGTCGCCTCGATCGTTGCGAGCGGCGTGGAGACCTATTGGGGCGCGGTGGCGTTCCTCAAATCGCCTTTGAACGCCGTCGGCGTCATCCTGCTGATCGCCGTCGCCTGCCATCACATGGCGATGGGTATGCGCGTCATCGTCGAGGACTATATCCACAAACACGCAACCAAGGCGCTGCTGCTGATCGCCAATGCGTTCGTGTGCATCGCCCTGGCGACGGCCGGCGTGTTCGCCGTGCTGCGCATCTCTTTGGGAGCTTGACCGCTTCATGGCCGCCTATGCGTGGATTGATCACACCTACGACGTCGTCGTCATCGGCGCCGGCGGGTCAGGCTTGCGCGCCGCTTTGGGCTGCGGCCAAGCCGGGCTGAAGACGGCGTGCGTCTCTAAGGTTTTTCCCACGCGCTCGCACACGGTGGCCGCGCAAGGCGGCATCTCCGCCGCACTCGGCAATATGGGCGAGGACGATTGGCGCTGGCACATGTACGACACCGTCAAGGGGTCGGACTGGCTGGGCGATCAGGACGCCATCGAATACCTTACGCGCAACGCCCCGGCCGCGGTGTACGAGCTCGAACATTGGGGCGTGCCGTTCTCGCGCACGGAAGAAGGCAAGATTTATCAGCGCGCCTTCGGCGGCATGACGCGCAATTACGGCGAGGCGCCGGTGCAGCGCACCTGCGCCGCCGCAGACCGCACCGGCCACGCCATCCTGCATACGCTCTACGGCCAATCCCTGCGCCACAGCGTGGAATTCTTCATCGAGTATCTCGCGCTCGGCCTCATCATGGGCGCTTCCGGGGGGTGCCGCGGCGTGACCGCCTGGAAGCTCGACGACGGCACGCTGCACCGCTTCCGCGCGCAGGCGGTCATTCTCGCCACCGGCGGCTATGGCCGCGCCTATCTGTCGTGCACCAGCGCCCATACCTGCACCGGCGACGGCAACGCCATGGCGCTGCGCGCCGGCTTGCCGCTGCAGGACATGGAGTGCGTGCAATTCCACCCCACCGGCA
>CAZMRN010000293.1:0-1570 GCA_964568575.1 uncultured Caulobacteraceae bacterium | reverse complement strand
ATCTGACCAACGCCAATGGCGAGCGCTTCATGGAGCGCTACGCGCCGACGGTGAAGGATCTCGCCCCGCGCGACATGGTCTCGCGCGCGATGACGCTGGAGATTCGCGAAGGCCGCGGCGTGGGCCCCAACAAGGACCACATCTACCTCCACCTCGACCACCTCGATCCGGCGATCCTGCATGCGCGGCTGCCGGGCATTTCTGAAAGCGCAAAAATATTTGCCGGCGTCGACGTCACCAAAGCGCCGATCCCCGTGCTGCCGACCGTGCATTACAATATGGGCGGCATCCCGACGAATTATCACGGCGAAGTGCTGACCAAGGCGAACGGCGATCCCGACAAGGTCGTGCCCGGCCTGTTCGCAGTAGGCGAGGCGGCGTGCGTCAGCGTGCACGGGGCCAATCGTCTTGGCTCGAATTCGCTGATTGATCTGGTCGTATTCGGCCGCGCGGTGGGCTTGCGCTGCGGCGCGATCATCGAGGCTGGCGCGCGTCAGCCCGATCTCGCAAAAAACGCGGGACAAGCGCATCTTGATCGGCTCGATCGGCTGCGCAACGCCGCCGGCGATGCGCCGACCGCAAGTATTCGCGACGCCATGCAGCGCACGATGCAGGAGACGTGCGCGGTCTACCGCACCGGGGAGGTGCTGCAGGAAGGCGTCCAGCGCATGGAGAAGGTGTGGGCGATGATGCCCCATGTCGGGGTGACCGACCGCTCGATGATCTGGAACACCGATCTGGTCGAGACTCTCGAACTGGACAATCTCTTATGCCAGGCCGTCGTCACGGTGGAGGGCGCGGCGAACCGCACCGAAAGCCGCGGCGCCCATGCGCGCGAGGATTACGCAGAGCGCGACGATGCGCATTGGATGAAGCACACGTTGGCCTGGATCGATTTCGCGACCGGCAAGTCGCGCATCGATTATCGCCCGGTGCACGCCAACACGATGTCCAACGACGTCGAGCCGATCCCGCCGAAGAAGCGGGTATATTGAGCGCGCCCCGCGCGTGACGCATCGCCGCCACGTTTCGCCTTAGTTGCTTGCGATCGGAACGACCGCGCGCAAGCGGCGTTTTTCCTTCGATGGTTCGCATTGAAGGAGGCGATCATGAACGACCGCATTCACGAAGAGTACGAGACGCCGCAGCGCGATGCGCATGAAGCGCCGCACCAGGAAACTGTGTGGGCCGCGCATGATCTCGGCCGCGTCGAGATGGAGGCGCCGACACGCCGCGACCGCGGCGGATTTCTGATCCGCGTGGCCGCCGTGGCGGTGATGATGGGCGCAGGCGCCTGGGCCTTGAACAACGCGCTGCAGACGCCCACGCCGCCGCTCGGCGCGCAGGTCGCCGCCGAACAGGAGAATTTCCCGGTCTACGCCGCGAACGCGCCGGCGGTTCCCGTCGCCGACGACGCCTCGGTCGTGGATCCGCCCCAAAGCGCGGAGCCTGCGGCTGCGCCGCCTGCGCGCGTCGCCGCAGCGCCGCCCGCACGCGCGATCGAGCGGGCGCCGATCGAAGCGGAGGCAATCGCGCCCGAGCCGATTGCGCCGCCGCCGTCGGTCGAAGC
>CAZMRN010000292.1:0-3441 GCA_964568575.1 uncultured Caulobacteraceae bacterium | reverse complement strand
TAACCGAAGCGCTGGCGCGCTCGAGGCGGCCCGGCTCGGCGATCGTCGAGCTCGCGGTGGCGCAGGGCGGCAATTGCCCGCTGTCGAAGCCCGATGAATTGGTGATCGAGAACGGCGTGAAGATCATGGGCTTCACCAATCTGCCGGCGCGTCTGCCGGCGGATTCCTCTAGCCTCTACGCCAAGAACCTGTTGGCGCTTCTGCCTTTGCTGACGGACAAGGAAACCAAAGCCTTCGCGCCGGCATGGGACGACGAGATCATCAAGGGCGCCATGCTGACGCGCGACGGCGCAGTGGTGCATCCAAGCTTCGCGCCGGCGGCGGCGGCGTAACCGATCAGACCGTGGTGTCGAGGGCGGCGGCGATGCGTCGGCCCAGGGCGCGCTGCTCGGGCGGCGCCGAGACCCGCACGCGTTCGAACTCGGCTCCGCACAAGCGCACATCGGCGAACAGCTCGCCGCCGTCCTCGTGGAAATGCAGGAACGCTTTGCCGCCGCGGTAGAACACGCCCGGCGT
Source organism: uncultured Caulobacteraceae bacterium (assembly GCA_964568575.1). GTDB lineage: Bacteria > Pseudomonadota > Alphaproteobacteria > Caulobacterales > Aquidulcibacteraceae > RI-43. Next base: position 2,925 of record CAZMRN010000292.1, on the reverse strand, counting down.
CCGTTCGCGGATCGTGGGGAAGGCGCGCACGAGCGCCATGAGGGCGCTGAGGCGCGTCAGGTCGTCCTCGCGAACGTGGCGCATGGGCGCTCTCCGGGCCGGCAGGCGTTGCGGCCTTTGGAGGATTGAGGCCTCGATCGTGTCTTTGCGTCAAGCGTACGCGCCTGGATTGACGCGCCCGCGGCGGCGGCGTTTCTGGCGCGCATGAACGACGAAGAGCTTGCCGCCGCCTGGTACGCGGCCTGGAACGCCCGCGACCTTGACGCGATCGCGGCGCTCTATGCCGACGACATCGAGTTCGCCTCGCCCTTCGTGTCGGCGCTGGGTTTCGGCCCGGACGGGGTGATCCATGGCAAGGCGATGTTCCGCGCCTATGTCGAGGCGGCGCTGCCGCGCATCCCCGACATCAGCTTCGCGCCGGAAGCCCTGACCATCGGCGCCCGCGGCCACACCCTGATCTACCGCAACCAGACCGGCGTGCTGGTGGCCGAGAGCCACGAGATCGACGAGGACGGCCTGATCATCCGCGCCGACGCGAGCTACGAGGCGCGCCGGTAGCCGTCACTCGGGCAAAAACGCCTCGTCCTTGGCCTGGTCGAGCGTGAACGGCGGCTCGGCGGGGAAGACGTCCACCTCGAGGTCGGTTTCGCTGGAGGCTTCGCGGCGTGCGGTGTCGAAGGCGTCGGCAAATTCAACCGCCTCGACAGCCCTAAGGCCGGGATTGCGCCGCAGGTGCCGAGCGATTTCCTTGCGCTGCGTCGTGATCGTGTTGCGCCATGAGCGGGACCGGCGATCAGGCTGCGCAGACCATTTCAGCAGATGGGTCAGCAGAATCACAAAGCGCGAATAGAGCTCGCGCTGTTCTGATGCGCCCAAGGCATCCATCTCCTGCGCCAAGTGGTCCCAATCGATCTCGTTGCCCGAACGCCGGCGCAGGAGTTCGGCCTGGCGTTTCGCCCAGGAGTAGAAGTCCGCATCGTAGAGGGTCGTCATGGCGCGAGCCTATCACGCCGGCCGCGCGTCCGCGACGGCCTGCCACTGGCGCGGCGCCGGCGACGCAGCTAACCTCGCGCCGAAGCATCAGGGGCGCTGCACCATGGAAGCGGTTGAGCCGTTCGTCTTCTATTTCGCGATTTTCGTGCTGGCGATTTTCGTCGGCTATTACGTCGTCTGGTCGGTGACGCCGGCGCTGCATACGCCCCTGATGGCGGTGACCAACGCGATCTCCTCCGTGATCATCGTGGGCGCGCTGATCGCCGCCTCGGCTGGGATCGGCGAGGGAACGGGCGGCGGCGGCTGGGTCGCCAAGGGGGCCGGCGCGCTGGCGGCGGGGCTCGCGGCGGTCAACATCTTCGGCGGCTTCCTCGTCACCCAGCGCATGCTGGCGATGTACAAGAAGAAAGACCGCGCCAAGTAGCGTCGGGTCGGGTGCGCCGGGGGGCTTTGCATGCGGCCAGCAGAATGGCGCGCCCTCATCGCCGCCTATCTCGACGGCCGCCTGAGCGCCTCCGCGTTTCAGCGACGCTTTCAGGACGCTTGGCGGGCGGCGGAGCAATCTGGCGCCCCGCAGCCCATCGTGATCGAAAATCTGTGCGCGGCGGTCGACGCCTACGCCGCAATCGATCCCGGCCCCGACGGCGATGAGGCTGATCTCCGCGCCGCCGCCGAAGACGCGCTGGAGGATCTCGACGCCGCCGCAGCGCCCGAGCGCACCTTCGATCGCCTGCGTGCGCGCGACGACATGCGCCGCTTCCAGTTCCGCATGCAGGGCTGCCTCGGCATGGGGTGCCTGATCGCGCTGGTCTGGCTGGCGCTGGCGGCGCTGCAGGTGTTTGCGGTCTCCGACCAGATCCAGAGCGCGCTCGGCTGGTCCGCCGCCCCGGCGACGTTCGTGGGCCTCGTCCTCGCCTTCGTGCCGCTGCTCGGCAACGTTTTAGCCTTCTTCGGGGCGGTCGACGTGTGGGGGTGGAACGCCTGGATCGCGGGGCTGGTGTTTTTCGCCGCGCCGGCCGCCACGCTTGTTTCGGGCTGGCTGCGCTGGCGGGCCTATCGGGCCTGAGACGCCGCGGCGCTTGACGTTTCGCCCGGCGTTCACGACACGTCAGAGCTGAATAGCGAGCGCAAACACGCATTTAGGGGCGGATGCAGATGGACGGTTCAGCGGGCGAGGCGACGGCGATCATCGACGCGACATGGGCGTCGCTGCTCTATCTCGTGTCAGGGGTGCTGTTCATTCTGGCGCTGCGCGGGCTGTCGAGCCCGGAAACCAGCCGTCAGGGCAATCTCTACGGCATGGCCGGGATGGCGCTGGCGGTCGCGGTCACGCTGCTGCTTCTGCAGCCGGACGGGCTGACCATCGGCCTGATCCTGATCGGCGTCGCCATCGGCGGCGGGGTCGGCGCGATGATCGCGCGGCAGATCCAGATGACGGCGATGCCGCAGCTCGTGGCCGCGTTCCACTCGCTGGTCGGCCTCGCGGCTGTGGCGGTGGCGGTGGCGGCGTTCTACGCGCCGGAAAGCTTCCACATCGCGCTCGCCGGCGGCGGCATCAAGATGTCGTCTTTGATCGAACTCTCGCTCGGCGTGGCGATCGGGGCGATCACGTTTTCCGGCTCGGTCATCGCGTTCGCCAAGCTCAACGGCAATATGAGCGGCGCGCCGATCCTGTTGCCGGCGCGGCACCTCATCAACATCGCCATCGGCGCAGCGATCGTCGGCCTGATCATTTTCATGGTGATCGATGGCGGGCGTCAGCAATGGCCGTTCTGGGCGGTGACGATCCTGTCGTTCATGATCGGCTTCCTGCTGATCGTGCCGATCGGCGGCGCCGACATGCCGGTCGTCGTGTCGATGCTCAATTCCTATTCGGGTTGGGCCGCCGCAGCGCTCGGCTTCACGCTGGAGAACATCGCGCTGATCATCACC
>CAZMRN010000291.1:0-3459 GCA_964568575.1 uncultured Caulobacteraceae bacterium | reverse complement strand
CCGGCGTGATGCCGCACGCGGCCATGAAGTCGAGCGTTTCGGCGATGCGATCGGCCAGCTCGCGATAGCGTTTGCCCTGCGGGCTGTCGGCGACGAAGCCGAGCGTCCAGCGATGCACATTGTGCAAATCCGCGTAGCCCCCATTCGCGAACGCGCGGATGAGATTGAGGGTCGCGGCCGATTGCGCATAGGCCTGCAGCAGGCGCTTGGGATCGGGCGCGCGCGCTTCGGCGGTGAAATCCATGCCGTTGATGTTGTCGCCCCGATAGGACGGCAGCGTGACGCCGTCGATCGTCTCGGTCGGCTCGCTGCGCGGCTTGGCGAACTGGCCGGCGATGCGGCCGACCTTCACCACCGGCTTGGCGCCGGCGAAGGTGAGCACGACGGCCATCTGCATCAGCGCGCGGAACGTGTCGCGGATATTGTCGGGGTGGAATTCCTTGAAGCTCTCGGCGCAATCGCCGCCCTGCAACAGGAAGGCCTTGCCGGCGGCGACGTCGCCCAGCCGGGCCTTCAAATTGCGCGCCTCGCCGGCGAACACCAGCGGGGGATAGGAGCGCAGGGTTTTTTCGACGTCGGCGAGGGCGCCCGCGTCGGGATAGTCGTTGGGGATGTGGCGGGCGGGCTTGGCGCGCCAGCTTTGGGGGGTCCATTTCTCACGCATGATCCGGGGCTTATAGCGCCTTGCGGGGCGGATGGGGATGGCCGTTTCGCCGCGCCGCGCAGCGCGGCTGGCAACCGCGGCCGGACACGCTACGTATGGCCTGCCGAGAGGACCCCACCATGACCCGCACATCCGCCGCCGGCTTCGACCTTACGCCCCCCAGCGCCGACGAGCGCGCGCGCCTGGAGGCGTCCCTGACCCAAGAGGAGCGCGAGGTTCTGCTCCATCACGGCACCGAGGCGCCGTTCTGCGGCGGGCTGCTCAATGAGAAGCGCCCGGGCGTCTATTGCTGCCGCCTGTGCGGCCTGCCCTTGTTTCGCGCGATCACCAAGTTCGAGAGCGGCACCGGGTGGCCGAGCTTCCACTCCCCTTTCGACCCCGATCACGTGATCGGCGTGGAGGACCGCTCCTACGGCATGCGCCGCGTCGAGACGCGCTGCGCGCGCTGCGACAGCCACCAGGGCCACGTCTTCCCGGACGGCCCGCGCCCCACCGGCCTGCGCTATTGCATCAATTCCGTATCGCTGGAATTCGCACCCGACGGCGAGTCGCTGCCCGATCCGTTGGGCCGGGGCGATCGACTGGCCAGCTGACCGCGGCTCAGCCCCCGGCGAAGGCCGCGTCGGGGCGGATGCGGCGCACCCTCACGCCGGAACGAACCGCAGCGCGACGCCATTGTTGCAATAGCGCAGGCCGGTGGGCCGCGGCCCGTCCGGAAACACATGGCCCTGGTGCCCCAGACAGCGCGCGCAATGATATTCGGTGCGCGGCTGCAACAGCAGATAATCCAGCTTCGCGCCCGCGTTCTCGCGGATGATGCGCCAAAAGCTGGGCCAGCCCGTGCCGCTGTCGAATTTCCAGCGGCTGTCGAACAGCGGCAAATCGCAGCCGGCGCAATGATACATGCCGCGCCGGCGCTCGCCATCGAGCGGCGAGGTTCCTGCGCGCTCGGTGCCCTCCTCGCGCAGCACCCGATAGGCCGCTGGCGACAGCCGCGCGCGCCATTGCGCGGGCGTGAGCCGGCGGAAGGGGTCGTCGACGTAGCGGGCCTCGTTGGCGGCGGTGGGGATATCGCTGTCCTGGCCCTGGGCGGCGCTGCAGGCGGCGAGCGTGAGGCCGGCGGCGGAGGCGAGGAAGAGGCGGCGCGTGGTCATGCCGCTTCTTACGCGTGAGCGCGCGATCGGGTCACGCAGAGCGCGGGACTTGACGCCCTTTATTCGAATAGCTACCTTTATATCACAAGGTAGCTTTCATGCCAAACGCCACGGACGACTTCGCCGGCCTGCGCAAGGGCCTTTTGGAATATGTCCTGCTCGCGCTGATCGCGGGCGGGCGTCTCTACGTGGCCGACATGCTGGCCCGGCTGGCCGACACGCCCTTCGCCACCCAGGAGGGCACGCTCTATCCGCTCCTGTCGAAGCTGCGGCGCGACGCGCTGGTGGATTACGACTGGGTGGAGTCCGAGGCGGGCCCGCCGCGCAAATATTACCGCCTCACCGAGCAGGGCGCACAGCGCCTGGCCGACCTGTCGAACTATTGGCGTCAGCTCAACGACGCCCTTCTCCGCCTTGGAGCCTGAAGACCATGGAACGCGTCGTCACCGTCAATCTCAACGGTCATGCCTACACGATCGACGAGAGCGCCTATGGGCGGCTCAAGGCCTATCTCGACCGCGCCCGCGCCGCGCTCGAGGGCAATCCCGATCGCGATGAAATCCTGCGCGATCTGGAACAGGCGATCGCCGACAAGTGCCGCGCGCAGCTGAGCGCGCAGCGCTCGGTCATCTCCGACGCCGACGTCGCCCAGGCGCTTGAGGAGATGGGCCCCGTCGAAGGCGACGATGCGCCAGGCGCCGAGCGCGCAGACTCCGGCGCGCAGGAGCCGCCGCGCAAACGCCTCTACCGCGTGCGCGACGGGGCGATGATCAGCGGCGTGTGCTCCGGCGTCGGCGCCTATTTCGACATCGACGCAAACATCATCCGGGTGCTGTTCATCGTCGCCGCGCTGATCAGCGGCGGCGGCGCGCTTTTGGTTTACATCGCGATGATGTTCATCGTGCCGAGCGCTAATACGCGGGAGGAATGGGCGCAAGCGCACGGCCTGCCGTTCAACGCGCAGGAAGTGATCGAACGCGCGAAGCAGGATTATGCGCGCTTCTCCAGCGACGACGGCTGGGGCGGCCGCACGCGGCGCAAATGGCGCCGGCGGTATCGCGAATGGCGCGCCGCGCAAGCCGCAGCGGAACCTGCGCCGGCGCCGCCGCGCGGCGTGATCGGCTATACCGGGCGCGTGCTGGCGGGCTTGCTCGCGGTGATTTTGACGATCATCGGCGCGACTTTGGCGATCGCCTTCCTGTTCGCGTTGTTTTCGCTGTTGACGGCGGGCGCCGTGCTCGAGTGGTCGCCGCCCGCCAGCGTGCCGATGTGGTTTGCGGTGGTCGCGCTTTTGATCGCCTACGGCATAGCATCCACGCCGTTCGCCATCGGCCGGCGCTGGGCGAGCGCGACCGCGCACGGCTACCCGATGCGCCACAGCGAATGGCGGCGCGGCGACGACGGCTTCGGCATGGTGTTCGGCGTAGCCCTGGTGGCGGCCGTCGCCTATTGGGTCTCGCCGGAAGCGCGCGCCTGGATCATGCAGATCCCGCAAATGACGCGCGACCTGTGGGCGAGCGTGGCGGCGTGGCTTTAAGTCTGCGCGCCGCGCTCCGCTCACGTTGCCGCTCGGCCCCGGCGAAGGCCGGGGCCCATCCCTTGTCCAAAAATGCGACGGTGTTTTTGCGTGCGATGGGCCCC
>CAZMRN010000290.1:0-3479 GCA_964568575.1 uncultured Caulobacteraceae bacterium | reverse complement strand
TTTCCCTACACGACGCTCTTCCGATCTGAAGAGCGTCGTGTAGGGAAAGAGTGTAGGCGTGCGGTTTCATGACGGCGCGCCGTGCGAGGCGGCCGACGTCGCCTTTTCGCTCGACCGCGCGCGCGCCGAAGGCTCCACCAACGCGCAGGCCGCGCTGTTTGCGCCGATCGACGCGGTCGAGGCGCTCGATCCGCTGACCGTGCGCGTGCGCCTTTCCCGCCCGGCGGGGGATTTTCTCTCCACGCTCGCCTGGGGCGATGCGGCGATCGTGTCGCGCCGCAGCGCAGCGACGAACGCGACCGATCCGATCGGCACCGGACCGTTCCGCTTCGACCATTGGGCGCGCGGCGCAATGATTGCGCTGAAGCGCAACGAAATCTATTGGGGCCGGCCAGCGCAGCTGGATGCTGCGCGGTTCGTGTTCGTGCCGGATGCGGCGGCGGCCTATGCGGCGCTGTTGGCCGGCGACGTCGACGGCTTCCCCGACTTTCCCGCGCCGGAATTGCTGCAATTGGTGCAGCGCGACGGGCGCTTCCGCATCGCGATCGGCGCCTCGCAAGGCGAAACCATCCTCGCGATCAACAACGCCCGCGCACCCTTCACGGACCTGCGCGTGCGCCGCGCGCTGTCGCATGCGATCGACCGCAGCGCCGTGATCCGCGCCGCGACCTTCGGCTACGGCCAGCCGATCGGCGCGCACATGGCGCCGACCCATCCCGCCTATATCGACCTCACCGGCGCCTATCCCTACGATCCCGCCCGCGCCCGCGCGCTTCTGGCGGAGGCGGGGCTGCCGAACGGCTTTTTGACGCGCCTGACGCTGCCGCCGACCGGCTACGCCCGGCGCGGCGGCGAGGTCATCGCGGCGCAATTGGCCGCCGTCGGGGTGGCCGCGCGCATCGACAATATGGAATGGGCGCAATGGCTGGACCAGGTCTTCGCCAACGCAGATTACGACCTTACGATCGTGTCGCACACCGAGCCGAACGATATCGGCATCTATGCGCGCGACGATTATTATTTCCGCTATCGCAGCGACGCTTTCAAAGCCGCCATGCAGGCCGCCGACGCCGCGACGGCGCCGGATAATCGCATCGCCGCGCTGCAGGAAGCGCAACGCATTCTGTCGCGCGATGCGGTGAACGTGTTCCTGTTCCAGTTTCCGAAACTTGGCGTTTGGCGCAAGGATGTGCGCGGCGTGTGGCGCGATGCGCCGATCCCCGCCAACGATCTCACCGCCGCCGCGCGGGCGCCGGCATGATTGGATTTCTGCTCGGGCGCGCAGCGGCGCTCGCCGCCACCCTGGCGCTCGCGAGCGTGCTCATCTTCATTTGTCTCGACATCGCGCCGGGCGATCCGGCGGCCTACATGATGGGCCTCAACGCCGATCCCGCCGCGATCGCTGCGCTGCGCGCCGAACTCGGCCTCGATGCGCCGCCTCTGCAACGCTATGTCGGCTGGATCGCGGGATTGGCGCGCGGCGATTTCGGCGTGAGCTACACCTATCGCGTGCCGGTGGCGGATCTCTTGTGGGAGCGCGCGCAAGTCTCCGCGCCGCTGGCGGCGCTGGCGTTCATTCTGTCCGCCGTTTTGGCCTTCGCTTCAGCGCTGTTCGTGGTGGCGCAACGGGGCACGCTTGCGGCGCGCCTCACGCTTGCGGGCGCGCAAGCGGCGATCGCTGCGCCGAATTTCTGGCTTGCGCTGCTGCTCGCGCTGACGTTTTCCGCAGGCCTTGGATGGTTTTCCGCCGGCGGCTTTCCAGGCTGGCGCGCGGGCGTATGGCCGGCGCTGCAGGCCTTGATCCTCCCCGCTGTCGCGCTCGCGGCGCCGCAAGCGGCGATTTTGATGCGCGTGCTGCGCGCCGGTCTGATGGAGGCGTTGAACGAGGATTATGTGCGCACGGCGCGGGCAAAAGGCGCAAGCCCATGGCGCGCGCTGACGCGTCACGCTTTGCCCAATGCGCTGTTGCCGGCGCTGTCGATCATGGGGCTGCAGGCCTCGTTCCTGATCGCCGGCGCAGTGGTGATCGAAACCGTGTTCTACCTGCCCGGCCTCGGTCGGCTGGCGATGCAGGCGATTGCGCAGCGCGACCTCATTGTGGTGCGCGGCGTGGTGATGGTGTTGGTGTTCGCATCGGTCTTGATCGCGTTCATCGTCGATCTCCTCTACGCCCTTGCCGATCCGCGCCTGCGCCGCGCGAGGGCGTCATGATCGCCGCCGCGCTTCGCCATGCAGCGCGCACGCCGCAGCTCGCGCTCGGGATCGGGATGTGCGGCTGCGCTGTTGCGGCCGCGCTCGTCTCGCTTGTCTGGACCCCGCATGATCCCGCCGCGATCGACATGGCGCGGGCGCTGGCGGCGCCCTCCTGGACGCATCCCTTGGGGACAGACCCGCTCGGCCGCGACGTCTTGTCGATGGTGCTCGCCGGGGCGCGCGCATCGCTGGGCGTGGCGCTCGGCGCTGTGCTCATCGGCGTCGGAATCGGCGCGCCGCTGGGCCTTTTGGCCGGCGTGCGCGGCGGCGTGATGGACGGCGTGGTGATGCGCCTCAACGACGTCGCGTTCGCCTTTCCCGCGTTGCTGCTGGCGATCCTGTTGACCAGCGTGGTCGGACAGAACGCGCTCAACGCGACGATCGCGATCGGGGTGTTCAACATCCCGGTGTTCGCGCGGCTCGTGCGCGGCGACGCGCGCGCGCTGATGCAGCGCGATTTCGTTCTGGCCGCGCGCGCCGGCGGCATGAGCCGCTTCGCCATCGCGCGCCGGCATATTTTGCCCAACCTCGCCGATCAGATCCTGATCCAGGGCGCGACGCAGGTTTCGGTGGCGGTGCTGGCGGAGGCGGCGCTCTCTTATGTCGGCATCGGCGTGCAGCCGCCGACGCCGAGCTGGGGCCGGATGTTGAGCGAAACGCAAACCTTCTCCTTCCTCGCGCCGCATCTGGCGATCGCGCCGGGGCTGGCGATCTTCGCAACCGTATTGGGGCTGTCGTTGCTAGCCGACGGCCTGCGCGAGGCGCGCGACCCGCGGAACGCCGCATGAGCGCGGCGCTGGAACTGGAGAAGCTCAGCGTCACGCTGGCGGGCAAGCCGCTTCTGCGCGCGGTCGATCTTGTCGCGCGCGCCGGCAAAGTCACCGCCATCGTCGGCGAATCCGGCGCGGGAAAAACGATGCTTTTGCGCGCGATCCTCGGCTTTGCGCCGCGCGCAGCGCAACGCCGCGGCGCGGCGCGCTTGAACGGGCGCGACCTGACGCAGCTCTCCGCCAAGGAGATGGCGCGCGTGCGCGGGGCCGAGATCGGCATGGTGTTTCAAGAGCCGCTCGCCGCGCTCAATCCCGTGCAGACGATCGGCGCGCAAATCGCCGAGGGCGCCATCATCCATGGCCGCGCATCGCCGTCGGCGGCGCTGGACGGCGCGCGCGCGGCGATGGCGCATGTGGGGCTCGATCCGGCGCTTGCGCAGCGCTTCCCTCATCAAT
>CAZMRN010000289.1:3251-3485 GCA_964568575.1 uncultured Caulobacteraceae bacterium | reverse complement strand
CCAGGCGACGGGGTCGGGCGATTGGGCCATGAAGGGAGCCGGATCGATCAGCGCCGCGACATCGTCGACCGCTCCGCTGGCTAGCGCGTCGACGAAGGCCTGCGCCGTGCCGCGCGCCAGCGCGGCCGCATCGCCCTGGGCCTGGCGCCGCAGGCGGATAAGCGCCGGCTCGTTCAGATAGCTCTGGCGGATCGGTTCGACCTGCGGCGATGCGGCCGCGGCGTTCACGCCGAC
>CAZMRN010000289.1:0-3241 GCA_964568575.1 uncultured Caulobacteraceae bacterium | reverse complement strand
AAGCAGTCCGAAGAATTTCAGCCGCGCCTGGCGTTGCTCGATGAGCGCGAGCGCCTCGGCCGCGGCGGGGTCGATCTGCGTCGACGCCAGCGTGCGGCGCAACTGCGCGGCGTCGAACTGGAAGCGCTCGGTTCTGGCCCCGTCGAGCGTGGCCACCAGAACCCGCCCCGCTTCAGCCTCCACCCGGTCGGCCGACGCGATCGCGCCCGACAGCACGGCCGCGGCCAGATAATCGCTGGAGAGGGAGAAATAGACGAGGCTGTCGGCTTCGGCGGCGAAGGCCGCGTCATAGACCGTGATCGTCTCGCCGGCGGCGACCCGCGCGACCGCGCCGCGCCCCTCGCTCAGCGCCTGCTCCAGAGCGGCATCGCCATGGGCGGCGGGCGCAAGCGCTGCGGTCAGCGCCAGCGCCAAGGCGCAAGAAACCGTGGCGCGCTTCATCATCGCCTCCCCATCGGGGCGGCGAATCGCGCTTGCATCGTCGCGCATGCGACCAGCGACATCGGACAGCGGCGCACCCCGGCCCCCTCTTTCGGTGCGGCCGCGCGCGTGCGACCGCTTTCACATCCGTTGGCGCAAACCGCCTGGAAAAAGGGTCACGCGATCGGCGCGTTTTTTCGCGGGTAGGGGGTCCGGCCTTTGCAAGCGGCTGGGGGCGTGGAACAGTTTCGCGGGGATGGCGTGGCGTTGATGGTTGACGAAACCGTAAGGGCGGGCGCAGCGGGCGGCGCCGGTCCAAAAAACCCGGCGGCGGCGCCGGGCGACTTGCTCGCCGATCACTATGACGAGTTCCGGCGCGTCGCCGGGCGCGTCCTGAACGGCGACGCCCAGCGGCTGCAAATCCAACCGACCGACCTCGCGCACGAGGCGGCGATCCGCATTGTCGGCCTGGACCGTCTGCGCCTCGAAGGCCGCACGCATTTTCTCTCGCTGTCGGCGCGGGTCATGCGGCGCATCCTGATCGACGAGGTCCGCCGGCTGCGCGCGCGCAAGCGACAGGCGCCGGCGGTCGAAACGCAATGGCCCGACGGCGCCCCCGGCGCGATCGATGTCGAGGCGCTCGATGAGGCGCTGACGCGGCTGGAGGCGATCTCGCCTGAGCGCGCCAGCCTGGTGGAGCGGCGTTTCTTCGCCGGCCTGACGCTCGAGGAGATCGCCGCCCTCGACGGCGTGTCCGAAAGCACGGTGAAGCGGCAATGGCGCGCCGCGCGCGCCTGGCTTGCGGCGCAGCTCCAGGCGGAGTGAGGCGTGAGCCTGCTGTTGAGCCGCCGCGCGCTCGACCTGTTCGAAGAGGCGCTCGACCAGCCCGATGAGACGCGCGCGGCGTGGCTCGCGGCCGCGTGCGCTGGCGAACCGGCGCTGGAGGGCGAGGTGGCCCGGCTGATGCGCGCTGATGCTGGCCAGATGTCGCAAGCGCTGTCCGATGGGCTTGAAACCTTGCGGTCGCTCGGTCCTGCGCCGGAGCGCGTTGGGGCCTATCGGATCACCGCTCTGCTCGGCGTCGGCGGCATGGGCGCGACCTACGCGGCCGAGCGCGCCGACGGCCTGTTCGAGCAGGCGGTGGCGATCAAATTGGTCCTGCCCTCGCTGCTTCCGGAAACCTCGCGCGCGCTGTTCGAAACCGAGCGCCGCGCGCTTGCGAAACTGTCGCATCGCAACATCGCGCAATTGTTCGACGGCGGCGTGACGCCGTCAGGCGCGCCCTATTTCGTGATGGAACGGATCGAGGGCGGTCCGCTCGATGCGCATTGCGCCGACAAAAGCGTGCGCGAGATCGTGCGACTGCTCATCGACGTGTGCGCGGGCGTGCGTTACGCGCACCAGAACCTCGTCGTGCACGCCGACTTGAAGCCCTCCAACGTGCTGATGAGCGCAGCGGGCGATCCGAAGATCATCGATTTCGGCGTCGCCCGGCTCTTGGCGGAGGAGGATGACGCTGCGGCCGCCCCGCTGACGCGGGAATATGCGAGCCCCGAACGCCTCGCCGGCGGCGCGCCGACGCCAGCCGACGACATATACGCGCTGGGCGTCATGCTGCGCACATTGACGGCGGAAAAACACGCCGAAGCGCGCGGCGATCTCGACGCCATCGTCGCGCGCGCTGCAGCGCCTGCGGCGGCGCGGTATCCTTCAGTGGAATCCCTGCAGCACGATCTGCAGCGCTGGCTGGATTTTCGCCCGCTTGCGGCGCGCCAGCAGGATCGCGGTTATGTGGCGCGGAAATTCGTGCGTCGCCGCCGATTGCGCGTCATCGCCGCAGCGATCCTGGCGTGCGGGCTCGTGACGGCGCTCGCCGTGACGTCGGCGCTTTATGTGCAGGCCGAGCATCAGCGCCGGCTTGCGGAAGCGCGCTTCGACGAAGTGCGCGCACTCGCGCGCTATCTGCTGTTCGATGTCTATGGCCGGCTCGAACGCACGCCGAATTCGCTGGTCACGCGACGCGACGTGGCCGGCGTGGCGCACCGCTATCTCGAACAGCTGGCCCGATCGCCGGGCGCGCCGGCGGCGCTGCGCTTGGAGACGATCGAGAGCCTGATCCGCATCGCCGACATTCAGGCCGGGCGCAATCACGCCAATCTCGGCGAATTCGATGCGGCGAAGCATAATCTGCACACCGCAGAATCCATCGCGCGATCCTTGCCGCAGGATGAAGCGCTCGCCGCGCAGCGCGCGCGCATCGCCGTGCGCCAGGCGAACATTGCGATGAATGTCGATCACGCCCTGGATACGGCCGCGCGGTTTCTGAATGAAGCGCAAGCCTTCGCTTCGCTGTCAGAGCCTGGGTCGGCGCTGCATCGGGAGGTCGCCGCCGAGCGCGGCGCGCTCATGGTGTGGCAAGGCGATTACGCCCCGGCGGCCGCTTTGGTCGCGGCGCATGTCGCGGCTGCGGAAGCCGCCGCGGCGACCTCGCGCGAGGCGGCGCTGCTGGCGATGCGGCGGCACGACGTCGGCGCGGAGGCGTCTTATTATCAGGACGATCTCGCGGCGGCGGAGGCGTCCTACCGGCGTTATGTCGCGCTCGCCGATGCGCTCGCCGCGCGCGACCCAGGCGATGTCGAAGCGCTGCGCGAAACCATCCGCGCGCGTTGGGCGCTGGGCACGACGCTGTTGTCGCGCGCGCGCGCGGAGGAGGCGCTGGCGCTGTTGAACGAGGCGTCGGCCCGCGCGCCGCGGCTGGTGCAGTTCGAGCCGCAGGACGAGGCCAGGGAGGAACTGGCGCCCGAACTCAAGAGCAAGGGGC
>CAZMRN010000288.1:0-3527 GCA_964568575.1 uncultured Caulobacteraceae bacterium | reverse complement strand
CCGCCATAATCGACCAATACCTTGCGCGCCGCAGCGACCGGCGCCGCGCCCGCCATCGGGTCGCCGGCGACAGCCTGCGCGCGCCGCGCCAGGGCGGTTTCGGCCACGCGGAAGTTTAAAAAGCCCGGCCCCGCAATCGTCGGGGGCGGCGCGAGGTCGCTCGCGCGCCAGGCGGCGGCGATCTCAGCGGCGATGTCGTGCGGTTTGCGGCCCGCCTGTTTGGCGAGCGCCAGCGCGCCATTGGCCTGAAATTCCCCAAGATCGGGCCGGTCCGAGCGGCGCACGACCGCGTGGGCGGAGTCGAGCCCGCAGGCCGCGAACGCCGCGGCGAGCGCTTCGCTGAACTGGTGCGCCAAATCCGTCATGGGCGCGGGATGGGCAGTTTCCGCGCGCCGGTCAAGCGGCGCCCGACGCGGCCCTAAATCGGGGCGCGATAGGGAAAGCAGGCGGCGCGCGGCAGATCGAGCCCGTAATGGGCGCCGAGCGCGGCGATGGCGTCGCCATGATCCGGATACGGATCGGCGTTGGCCGGCCCCACGATGATCGTACGGAACGAGGGCTGGTTGCGTCCCAATGGCGGCAGCATGGCTGTCGCGAGGCCGGCGCCGTCGCCGTCGCGCAGGGTCAGAAACGTCGCCATGGTGCGCGCGACATGGTCCTTGAGCCCAATATCGCGCTCGAAGGCGGGCCCGGCCGGCGGCGCATACGACGCCACCGCACGCGCCCGCTCATTGCGGAAAAACTTGTCGACGGCGTGGCGCATGAGCGCCGCTTCCGCATCCGCCTCGGCTTCGGTTTCGATCTGAAACCAGACTTTGCCGCCGGGCGCATCACAGACGAACTTCATCGACGCGCCTCCTCCGTGAGGCGAGGCGCAGTCTACTTAGCAGCCATAGGGCACGTCCACCCAAAGATACCGATTGGCGTACGGATCCCATTGCCGCTCGCGGCGATAGCACGTGCGCTCCTGGCGCTGATAGGACCGATACTCGTTCGGCGGCGGCGCGTAGCGTTGCTCATATGCGCGCCGGTCCTGGCTCTGCGAAATCGCCGCGCCAAGCACCGCGCCCAGCGCAAGGCCGACGACGCCGGCGACGATCGCGTCGTCATCATCGTCGTCGTGGTGGCGGTAGTGGCGACGGTCGTCATAACCGTAATAGCGGTCGTAATGCCTGCCATAATGATGGCCATAGCCGTCATAGTGACGGCGCCCGCGCCAGCCGTCATCGTCGTCGGCGTAGGCGCCCATCGGAGCGAGCGTCGCGCCCATCACCGCAAGCGCCGTCAGCGCCGCGCCGAGTTTTTTCCACATCAGACCGCTCCCGTAACGCAAGGCCGGCTTAGCGCGCCTTCGTCCCGCCGCGAACTGTCCGCGCCGCCGCCTGAATCGAAGCTGAATCAACGTGCGGGCGCGGCCGTCGGCGGCGAGGCCTGCGACGGCCGTGGGCCGGGCCGTTGTGCGGCGCCGCGAAGAAGTGGTATTGGACGTTTTTCTCGCATGGACCGCTTATGACCGACGTCGCCGTGGCCGGCTGGGTTCAGAATCTCGCCCCGGAGCTGGTGCGGGTGCTGCCGCGTCAATTGCTCGACGCCTTCGTGCAATTCCCCGATGTGGTGATGGCGTTCGTCTCGATGGGGCTGGCGGCCGTGCTGGTGGCCGGCTTCTGGCTGCTGCGCGGTACGGTCAAGGCCTCCGCTGCCGCCCAATTCGCGCTCCGCGCGCAGGCGCTGCGCCGCCAGAAGGACCACCGCGCCTCCATCCTGATCGGCCACATCGAAGGGGCGGATCGCCGCGTGCGCGAACAATTGCGGCGCGCGATCGAGGAAGGGTTCGGCCTGTTCGCCTTCCAGGCGGAGGCCCAGGTCGACCTGTTCCCGGTCCGGCTGCCCGTGCTGCCGCCGACCGCCCACAGCGAGAAGGTGCGCCGCGTGGCGCTGCAGGCCCACGACGTGCTCGAGCGCACCGCAGGGGACGTGATCATCTGGGGCAAGCGCTCCTGGCTGGGCCGGCTCGATCTCCGCGTCACGGCTGCGCCGGCCTATGGGCGCATGCCGGAAGTGACGGTCGTGCAGGCGCCCTGGCGCGGCCGCCCCGATCCCGCCGTCGAAAAGGCCGTCGCCTATGTCTGCGCGCGCCGCGCCCGCCCGGTGCTCAACCGGCCACAGGACTACAAGCCCGAGCGCTTGCAGCCGATCGTCGAGGCGCTGGACCAATTGGTGCAAAACCCGCCGAAAGACATCTCGGAATCGGTGATGCTCGAGGTGCTCAGCGATTTCGCGTCGGGCGCGCTGAGCCTAGGCGAGCGCGGCGGCAGCCTGCGCTGGCTGCAAAAGTCGCTCGACGCCCGACGCACCTTCCTCGACCACATCGACCAGACCGCCGATCCCGGCGCCTGGGGCGCCGCCCAGCAGGAGATCGGGCGCGCGCTCGCGGCTCTCGGCGAGCGCGAAGGCGCCCGCGACAAGCTCGAGGAAGCCGTGTCGCGCCTGAAGATCGCCATGGACGCGCTGCGCGCCACGGACAGCCTTCAGCACGCCGAAGTCGCCATGCGGGCCCTGCATCGCGCTGAGCAGACCTTGGTTCAGCGCAAGCGCGTCGGCCTGCGCTGGCCGGTCTGACGCGCAGGCCTGCGCGGCAGCGGTGTGACGCGGCGGCGCAAGACGCTCCCATCGGCTTCTGCTACAGCGCCTCCTTTCGCCGCCTATACGAGCCCGCATGAGCCTCAGCGACGACCCGCGCGGACTGTCCGTCGTCATCACCGTGCTGAATGAAGCCGAGAATGTGGCCGACGTGGCGCGCGAGACGCTGGCCGCGCTCAGCGAGATTTCGGCCTTCGAGATCGTGTTCGTCGACGACGGCTCCACCGACGACACCGCCAACCGCATTCGCGCGCTCGGCGATCCGCGCATCCGCCTGGTGCGCCACGCGACGCGCTGCGGCAAATCGCAGGCCGTACGCACCGGCGTCGTTGCGGCGCAGGCGCGCTGGATCGGCACGATGGACGGCGACGGCCAGAATGATCCCAAGGACCTGCTCGGCATGGCGCAAACCGGCTGGGCTCACGCCACGGGTGCGCGGGGCGGCTCGCCTTTGGTCGCAGGCGTCCGCACGCGCCGCCATGACCCGCTGTCGCGCCGCATCGCCACGCGCATCGGCAACGGCTTTCGCCAATTGGTGCTGAACGACGGCTGCCCGGACACCGGCTGCGGGCTGAAGCTGTTCGAGCGCGAAGCGTTTTTGAAGCTGCCGGTGTTCGAGGGCATGCACCGCTTTCTGCCGGCGCTGTTCAAGACCTATGGCCACCCGTTGATCAATTACGAGGTGAACCATCGCCCGCGCGCAGCGGGGCGCTCGAAATACACCAATATCGGCCGCGCGCTCGTCGGCGTCGTCGACGTCATGGGCGTGGTTTGGCTGCGCGCGCGCACCCGGGCGCCGCGCCTGCGCGCGGATTGATCCGTGGCGACGCTGATCGAGCAGGCTCGCGCGGCGTTGCGGCGCCCGCACGGCGCGGCGCTCGCGCTGC
>CAZMRN010000287.1:2751-3546 GCA_964568575.1 uncultured Caulobacteraceae bacterium | reverse complement strand
CGCGGCCAGATGCGCGCGGCGGATTACGTGCTGATCGCGGAAGTCGCAGCACAGGACAACAACGCCGGCGGCGGCGCGGTCGGCGGCATCGTCGGCGGCCTGATCGGCGGGCGCGTGGGCGCGCTGGCCAGCGGCGTGCGCGTGCAGCGGCAAGAAGCGACCGCAGTCCTCTCGCTCACCAATGTGCGCACCACCGAGACCGTCGCGGTCACCGAAGGCAACGCCCAGAACCGCAATATCGGGTGGGGCGCCGGCGGCGGCTATGGCTGGGGCGGCGCCGTCGGCGGCGGCTGGGAGGACACCGATATCGGCCGCGTGGTCTCGGCCGCGTTCATCCAGGCCTATGCCGACATGGTCACCCAATTGGGCGGCCTCGATCCGAATGCGTCCGCCTCGGCGCCGCAGCGCTCCTTCGTGACGCGCCAGCAAGTGAATATGCGGGCCTATCCCACGACCGAGGCGCGCGTCGTCCGCTCGATGCCGGCGGGCTCGACCGTCTACCCCACGGGCACGCGGGAAGACATGTGGTGGGAAGTCATCGACGAGAACGACAATCGCGGCTGGATCCGCAACGACTTCCTCGAGCCGCGCAACTAGGCGCATCGCATCGACGCGCGGCGCCATGACCCGGAAGCGGGCTCATGGCGACGTGCGCATGCGTGTTGTGGCGGCTTGACCGGGGCGGGCATTGCGCCGATGACGGCGCGCCATGCCCGCGCCCGTCCTCTTCATCGGCAACAAGAACTACTCGTCCTGGTCGATGCGGCCTTGGCTCGCCTTGCGCTGGGCCGGCTT
>CAZMRN010000287.1:0-2735 GCA_964568575.1 uncultured Caulobacteraceae bacterium | reverse complement strand
GAGCGCGTCCTGCAACTGGGCGCGACGGGCTACGGCAAGTCCAAGGTTCCCGACATTCTCGGCGCCAGCCCATCGGGCCGCGTGCCGGCGCTGCATGTCGACGGCGCGGCGATCCATGACAGCCTCGCGATCTGCGAGTTCGCCGCGGAGACCGCGTCGCACCTTTGGCCGAGCGACCGCATCGCGCGGGCGCGCGCGCGCGCGCTCGCGGCCGAGATGCATTCCGGGTTCGCCGCGCTGCGCGCCGCTTTGCCGATGAACATTCGCCGCCGCGTCGCCGCGCAGGACTGGTCCGCCGACGTGCGCGGCGACATCGCACGCATCGTCGAGATGTGGAGCGAAGCGCGCGCCGCGGCCCCGGACGGTCCATATTTGTTCGGCCCGCGCACGATCGCGGACGCGTTCTATGCGCCGGTCGCGACGCGGTTCCGCACCTATGGCGTGATCTTGCCCGAGCCTGCGCAAGCCTATTGCGAGACGCTTTTGCGCGACGACGCGTTCCTCGATTGGGAACGCGCGGCGATCGCCGAAACCTGGACCATTTCTGAAGCGGATCAGCTCTACTCATGAAGGCTTTTTTCGTCATTGCAGCGCTGGCGCTCGCGGCGTGTTCGCAATCCTCTGACGTGATGCGCGAGCTCGAACGCGCAGAGAAAGCGGACGCAAGGGCGGCCGAGCAATCGGCCGCAGAATCCGCCCGCTACATGGAGACGCAGCGCGGGCGCACCGGCGTGCAATCGACGCCGTCGGGATTGGCGTATGAATTCGTCACCCGCAGCACGGCGCAAAACCTCGCGCTCACGCCCGACGGCGCGACCGTGCTGGTGCATTACGAAGGCAAGCTCGCCGACGGCACGGTGTTCGATTCTTCCTTCGAGCGCGGCCAGCCGGCGGAGTTTCCGCTCAATGGCGTGATCCCCGGCTTCGCCGAGGCGCTGCGCCTGATGCGGCCCGGCGATGAGCTGATCGCCTATATTCCCCCCGACATCGGCTACGGCGCGCAAGGCTCGCCGCCGGCCATTCCGCCGAACGCGGCGTTGCGCTTCCGCATCCAATTGGCGGCCTATGCCGGGCCGGACGGAACCATCGTCGCATCGCCCGAGCTGGAGCGCCGCCGCTGATGTCGGCGGACCGCGTCGCCTTCGCGCGGGACATTCTGGCGACGCTGGTCGCGTTCGACACCACATCGCGCAATTCCAATCTCGCGCTGATCGCCTGGGTCGAGGATTTCCTCGCCGCGCGCGGCGTCTCCAGCACGCGCGTGTCCAGCGAAGACGGCCTGAAGGCCAATCTCTACGCCGTCGTCGGGCCGGATGCGCCTGGCGGCGTCGTGCTGTCGGGCCACACCGACGTGGTGCCCGTCGATGGCCAGGATTGGACCTCCGATCCGTTCGTCGTGGCGGAGCGGGACGGAAAACTTTACGGCCGCGGCGTCGCCGACATGAAGAGCTTCATCGCGCTTGCGCTGGCGCATGTCGACGACGCGCTCGCCGCGCACATGCGCGCGCCGCTCATTCTGGCGCTGTCCTATGACGAAGAGATCGGCTGCCTCGGCGCGCCCGACATGATCGCCGAGATCGCCGCGTTCGCGAACAAGCCGCGCGCGGTGATCGTCGGCGAGCCGACGGAGATGAAGGTCATTTCCGGGCACAAGGGCATCTCGGTGTTCCGCGTCTGCGTGCATGGGCATGAGGCGCATTCGAGCCTCACGCATCTGGGCGTTTCCGCAATCATGGAGGCGCTGCCGTTGATGCAGCTTGTCGCCGACATGGGGCGAGAGGCCGAGGCGCGCGCGCCGCACGGCTCGCCGTTCACGCCGCCGGGCGCGACGATGACGATCGGGCGCGTCGAAGGCGGCACGGCGGCGAACATCCTGGCGAAGCAATGCGAGTTCCTGTGGGATTTGCGCAGCGCCGACGCCGAGGAAACGGAAGCGGTCGCCGCGCGCTTTCTCGCCGAAGCGCAACGCATCGATGCAGCGCTCAAGGCGCGCGCGCCCGGCGCAGGCGTTGAGGTGCATCGCCGATCGCGCACGCCGCCGCTTTTGCCCGCGCTGGAGTCCGAGGCGGAAACCTTGGCGCGCGCCTTGACCGGCGACAATGGCGTGCGCGCGGCGTCCTATGCGGCGGAGGCGGGCTTGTTCCAGCGCGCCGGCCTGCCGGCGGTTTTGTGCGGGCCCGGCTCGATCGAGCAGGCGCACCAGCCGGACGAATGGATCGCGCTGGCGCAGATCGATCTCGGCGCGCGCTTCATGCGCGATTTGATCGTGCAGTTGATCTAAAGCTTCAGCGCTGCCCGCGCGCGCGCTTCGCTGCCGGCGCCGCCATAAGCGACGAAGCCGTCGATCAGGAAGCGCTTGTCTGCATGGCCGTACGTCAGCGGCGCGCCGTCGGATACGCGCATCACCCCGCCGCCTGCAGCGGCGAGGATGGCGTGGCCGGCGGCCGCGTCCCATTCCGAAACTTGACCGAAGCGCGGATAAAGATCGGCCGATCCTTCCGCGATGTGACAAAATTTGATCGATGAGCTCGACGCGGCGGGCACGTGCGGGATGGCGGCGCAGAAGGCGGTGAGCTTGTCGCTCTTGGAGCGTCGGCTCGCGATGATCGAGAACGGCGCTGCGCCTTCGCGCACGCGGATCGGCCGCAGCGGCGTGCGCGCGACGGCGCTGTGCACGTCGTAATCGGCGCGCAGCGCGCGACCCGGCTCGCCGGCCCACAAGCCGCCCGTCGCCG
>CAZMRN010000286.1:2098-3556 GCA_964568575.1 uncultured Caulobacteraceae bacterium | reverse complement strand
AACGTCGGGCCGCAGCTTCTTCTCTTCTCCCGCATGGGTTTCTTCGGCGAAGTAATCGATGCGCGAGGTCAAGCCCGACAATTCCAAAACGTTCTTCAGCGTCTCTTCGCCCCAGCGGCCGCGCGCCTTCGGCGCCGCGCGCAGCGCGTTGGCGAGTTTGCCGGTCATGGATTGCGTCTGCTGCAGGGTTTCGCCGATGGCGCGCATCTGCTCGGTGAGCGCCGATTTGTCCTCCGTGCGCGCCTTGTCGAGCGCGGCGATCGTCTCCGACAGCTTGGCGAATTGCTCCTGCACCGGGGCCACGACTTCCTTCACGTTGCCGGCCGCAGCGGTGCGGTGCTTCTCGAACGTCTCGTTGGCGAGCGTGAGGAAGCGCTGCTCGCTTTGCCCGAGCGCGCGGCTGGCGAGCGATTCGAAGCTCTTCTCCACCTCGTTCTTGAGCGCGATCAGCGCGGCTTCCTTCTCCGCCATGGCGCGCGCGCGCTCTTCGGCGGTGGCGCGTTCGCGCGCGAGATCGGACAACGCCTGGGTTTTTTCCGCGCGCTCGCGGTCGAGCTCCGCCTTCAGCGCCTCGACCTGCTCCAACTTGACCTTCGCGGCGGCGACCGCCGCATCGCCGTCGGCCTTCGCCGCCGCCGCCGCGCGCCAGCCGTAGAGCGCATAGATCGCAGCAGCCGCCAGCACGGCGAGCAACACGATGAGGGGCCAGTCGGCCATGGCGAAGCTCCGCAGAACGCCGGTTTCTCCGGCGCGCCCCCGCTAGCAGGATTCGCCGGCCTACCCCGCCTTGGCCGCCGCGCCCTCCAGCAGCAACATGGCCTGGCGGCGCAGCAGCGCGGCGAGCTGGTCGCTGGTCCAGCCGTCGAAGATCGCGCGCCGGTAATTGCGCAAATAGCAGGCGAAAATCATGTCGGCGAACAGGGCGAGATCGATGTCGCCGCGCAATTCGCCGCGCGCCACGCCCTCCTCCAGAATGGCGATCAGATGGCGCAACAGCACGCCGAGGCGCTGGCGATTGTCGGCCTCCTGCTGGGCCGACCACGTCCAGGAGGCGCCGACGGCTTCCGCCAGCAGGCGCAGCTGGCGCGTCTCGAAGCGATAGACCAGGGCATAAGCCGCCGTGAGGCGCTCGATAAGGCCGCCTTCGGCGCGCTGGGCGGCGGCGAGATCGGCGTCGAGCGCCTCGTACTGCGCATAGATGATCTCCTGCAGCAGCTCCGCCTTGCTCTCGAAGGTGGTGAACACGCTGCCGGGCGCGACGCCGGCGCGCTGGGCGATGTCGCGGATCGTCGCCTCCTCATAGCCGCGCTCGGCGAACAGGGCGCGCGCCGCGTCGAGCACCCGCGCGCGGGTGGCCTCGCGCTGGTGGTCGCGGCTGTTGAGCGCGCGCGGCTGGGGCGCGGGGCTGTTGGCGTTCATGTCGGGCGTCCTCTCGTCCGCTGGCGCGCAGCCGGGCGG
>CAZMRN010000286.1:0-2005 GCA_964568575.1 uncultured Caulobacteraceae bacterium | reverse complement strand
TTTGCCTTGTTTCGCGGCGGCGACTTCGGCCGTTCGTGGTCAAATCGGGCGATGCGGATGCGCGTGGCGGCGCAGTTCGTGGCCATCGTGGTGCTCGTGGCCGCGATGTGGGCGCATCAGCAGGGATATTTCTAGGCCATGGTCACGCTCAACAAGATCGTCACCAAGGCCGGCGACGGCGGGCGCACGCGGCTCGCCACCGGGGAAGAGGTCGTCAAGCACCACCTCAGGGTTGCGGCTTACGGCGCGGTGGACGAGGCCAACGCCGCCATCGGCCTGGCGCGGCTGCACACCGCCGGCGACGCCCGCCTCGATCCGATCCTGGCGCGGGTGCAGAATGACCTGTTCGACCTCGGCGCCGATCTCGCCACGCCGGAAACCGATCCCCCGCCGGCCTGGGAGGCGCTGCGCATTCTGGATGTGCAAGTCGATCGGGTGGAGTCGGAGGTCGAGGCGCTGAACGCCGAACTTGCGCCGCTGACCTCTTTCATCCTGCCTGCCGGCTCGCCGGCCGCCGCCGCGCTGCACATGGCGCGCACGATCGCCCGCCGGGCGGAGCGTGAGATTTCCGCGCTGATGGCCGCGCCGAACGAACGCGTCTCTCCGGCCGCGCTGAAATACATGAACCGGGTGTCGGACCTGCTCTTCGTCGCCGCCCGCGCCGCAAACGCAAACGGCGCGGCGGACGTGCTGTGGAAACCCGGCGCGACGCGCTAGGGGCGAGGCGTGGAGCGCGGACGACCTCGTCCGCGCTGAGCGTCGCGCAAGCCGTGCGCGGACGAGGTCGTCCGCGCTCCAGGCGCTCCCCCCGGCGCAACATGACGCGCCCCACCCTGCGTTGACGCCCTTCGCCGCGCCCCCTTACAAGCGAGGGTCGCGAGAAGGGCCGGAACAGGCCTGACGAGAGGTATCCTGCCCATGAAAGTGCTCGTGCCCGTCAAGCGGGTGCTCGACTACAACCTGAAGGTTCGGGTCAAGCCGGACCAGTCGGGCGTCGACCTGTCGAACCTCAAAATGTCCATGAACCCCTTCTGCGAAATCGCGGTCGAGGAGGCCGTGCGCATGAAGGAAGGCGGCGGGGGCCACGCCGCCGGCACGGCGAGCGAGGTCATCGCCGTCTCGATCGGGCCGGAGCAGGCGCAGGAGACCATCCGCACCGCGCTGGCCATGGGGGCCGACCGCGGCATCCTGGTGAAGGTCGACGGCGAGGTCGAGCCGCTGGCGGTCGCCAAAATCCTCAAGGCCATCGTCGAGGCGGAGGGCCCCGGCCTTGTCATCCTCGGCAAGCAGGCGATCGACGATGATTCCAACCAGACCGGCCAGATGCTGGCCGCCCTGCTCGATTGGCCGCAGGCCACCTTCGCCTCCAAGATCGCTATCGGCGACGGCAAGGCGACCGTGACGCGCGAGATCGACGGCGGGCTGCAGACGATCGCGGCCACGCTGCCCGCCATCGTCACCACCGATTTGCGCCTCAACGAGCCGCGCTACGCCTCGCTGCCGAACATCATGAAGGCCAAGAAGAAGCCGATCGATGTGAAGACCGCAGCCGATTACGGGGTCGATGTCACGCCGCGTCTGCAGGTGCTGAAAGTGGCGGAGCCGCCGAAGCGCCAGGGCGGCGCCAAGGTGAAGACCGTGCAGGAAATGGTGGAAAAGCTGAAAGCGGCGGGAGCGATCTGATCATGGCTGTTTTGGTCGTCGCGGAACATGACAACGCGTCCCTGAAGGACGCCACGCACAAGGTCGTCACGGCCGCCAAGGCGATCGGCGGCGACGTCGATATCCTGGTCGCCGGCGAAAACGCCGCCGCTGCGGCACAGGGCGCGGCGAAGATCGCCGGCGTCCGCAAAGTGCTGCACGCCGACGGCGCGTCGCTCTCGAAAGCGCTCGCCGAAGCGGTGGAGGCGCTCATCGTTCCCCTGATGGGAAATTATGACGCCGTGCTGTTTCCCGCCTCAACCACCGGCAAGAACGTCGCCCCGCGCGTCGCCGCCAAGCTCGA
>CAZMRN010000285.1:0-3604 GCA_964568575.1 uncultured Caulobacteraceae bacterium | reverse complement strand
ACGCGCGTCGAAACGGCCCTTAAGCGCCGCGACAGTCGCCGCCGCCACCTCGTCCTGCAGCGCGAAAATATCGTTCATGCCTCCATCGAAACGGTCGGACCAGATCATGGACTGATCCGCCAGGTCCATCAGATGCGCAGAAATGCGCAGCGTATCGCCTGCGCGACGAACCGAGCCGTCGAGCACATGCGTGGCGCCCAAATCCTGCCTGATCCGCGCAACGATCTTGTCGGCGCCGCGAAACTGAAAGCTTGACGTGCGCCCGATCGCCTTGATCGTGGAGCGGCGCGCGATCGCCTCAAGGATTTCATCCGCGACGCTGTCGCCGAGGAACGCCATGTCGGGATCGGCCGAGAGATAGTCGAAGGGCAGCACCGCCAACCGGCCCAGAACCGGCGCGGGCGCGGCCTCGCCCGCGTCGCTCTGTGCGCAGATGCGCAAGCGATAGCCGATGCGGTTGAGCGTCTCGATTTCGAACGAGCCCGCCGTCTCGCCGATCTTGCGCAGCTTGCCGATGCAGCGCTGGATCGCATCTTCGCCGACGACGACACCGGCCCAGCAGCGCGCGATGAGAACGTCGCGGCTTACGACTGCCCCGCGCGCCTGGGCGAGCGCGACGAGCACCTGCATCACCCGCGGCTCGAGCGTCACCGCCCTGTTGTCCACAGCGACTTCGCGTGACGAAGGCCGAACCTGTGCGGCGCCCAAAGCGAAATCAACCTCCTTTGCGAGGTCGATGGGGGTCGCGTCAGCGCTCATCGGGGAACCATCGGGAAAGCATCGGGTCGCGCCCGCAGCGGCCGGCGCGCAAACCTGCGATGCCCAATGCGCGGACGCCGTCGCGCCGCCGCCGGCCAACGCCCGGCGCATCTATTCTGCCGAGGACCAACACCCATGAACGCCAATGCCGCCCTGGCGCGCTTCGCCAGCCTTCTCGTCGCCGCTCTCCTGGCCGCGGCGTTCTTCTATCCGATCCTGTCGACGTCCGCACGCCTGCTCGCCGCCTGATCGCCGCCTGATCGGCGCCGCCGCCGCCGCGCTCAATAGACGAAAGGAAAACACCGATGCCCGCCCAAAGACGCCTCACCGTCCTGACGCGCGATGGCCTGCGGCTCGACGCTCTGGCCCAGGGCCCCGAGGATCGTTCGCCGCTTGTTCTGCTGCACGGGATCGCAGACAGCCGCATCGCGTTTGAGCCCTTGCTCGACGCGCTGCCGCACTCGATCCATGCGATCGCGGTGTCGCAGCGCGGCCACGGCGAGTCCAGCAAGCCTGATGCGTCATCGGCCTATTCGGCCGCGCACTTCGCCGACGATGTCGCAGCAACGCTGGACGCCGTCGGTCACGGCGCCGGCGACGTCCTCGGCCATTCCATGGGGGCATGGGCGGCGCTGCATGGCGCCGCGCGCCATCCCGCGCGCGTTCGGCGCCTCGTGCTGATCGGCGCGTTCGCCGCCTTCAACGGCAATGCCGGGGTCGCTGCGCTGCGCGACGAGGTCGCCGCCTTGAGCGATCCTGTCGACCCCGCTTTCGTGCGCGCCTTTCAGCAAACGGCGAGCGCGGTCGATCTGCCCGACGCCTTCTTCGAAGCGATCATGGCCGAGTCGCTGCGGCTGCCGTCCAGCGTGTGGAAGAACGTCGTCGCAGCGTTCCTGCGCGACGACGTTCAATGCGCGCGCGCTGCGCTGCGCCAGCCTGCGCTGCTGATCTGGGGGGATTGCGACCCCTTCGTTTCGCGCGCCGATCAGGATGCTCTGCGCCGCGCGCTCCCCGGCGCCATGCTGCACGTGTGCGAAGGCCTGGGCCATTCGCCGCATTGGGACAGGCCGGCGATGATCGCGCGCGCAGTCGCCGACTTTCTGAACGCCCCGCAAGACGAACGCTGAAGGAGACCGCCATGATCGACCAATTCTTCGCCGCCGTCGGGCCTTTCGCGCTCACCGACGGCGGCATCGAAACCACGCTCATCTATGATGACGGAATTGATCTGCCGCACTTCGCCGCATTTCCGTTGGCCTTGAGCGAATCTGGACGGGACGCGCTCACCCGCTATTTCGAGCGCTTCATCGCGATCGCCAACCGGCACGGAGTCGGCTTCGTCCTGGAAAGCCCAACCTGGCGCGCAAATCCCGATTGGGCCGACGCGCTCGGCTACTCCAAGTCAGAGCTGGCGACGGCGAACCGCGCCGCCATGGAGCTGATGCGCGCCTTGCGCATGATGCACCAGGCGCCGGCAACGCCGATGCTCGTCTCGGGCTGCGTCGGCCCGCGCGGCGACGGCTATGCGCCCGGCGCGCTGATGCGCGCAGAGGTCGCGCAGGCCTATCATGACGAGCAGATCGCCGTGCTGGCGCAAGCCGGCGCCGACATCGTCTCGGCGATCACCATGACGAACGCGGCCGAAGCCATTGGAATCGCCCGCGCGGCCAAACGTCATGGCAAACCCTGCGTCGTCTCGTTCACCGTCGAAACGGATGGGCGCTTGCCGACCGGACAATCCCTCGCCGAGGCGATCGCCGAGGTCGACGGCGCGGGCGCGCGACCGGCCTATTACATGATCAATTGCGCCCACCCGACGCACTTCTTGGACGCCTTGACGACCGATGCGCCATGGCTTCTCCGCATCGGCGGCGTGCGGGCCAATGCGTCGTGCAAGAGCCATGACGAGTTGAACGCCGCGATCGCGCTCGATCGCGGCGATCCCGCCGAACTCGGCGCGCTTTATCGCCGCTTGCGTCTCGTCTTGCCACGCCTCAAGGTCTTGGGCGGTTGCTGCGGCACGGACCACACCCACATCGCCGCCATCGCCGAAGCCTGCCGCTGAAGGACTGCCGCTGAAGGACTGCAAACCATGTCAAACCCTGCAGACGCAATGCCGTTTTCCAAGCTCATGGGCGTTGAGGTTACCGTCGCCGAGAAGGATCGCATCGCCGGCGCTTTGGTCGTGCGCGACGATCTGTGCACGGCGGGCGGCATCCTCCACGGCGGCGCCGTGATGGCCTTCGCCGACGCCTTGGGCGCGATCGGCGCAATGCTCAACCTGCCAGACGGCGCCGCCGGCACCACCACGATCGAAAGCAAGACCAATTTCCTCGGGCCCGCGCGCGTCGGCGAGAAAGTCCTTGCGGAGACCATGCCGATCCAGCGCGGGCGGCGGCTCTCGGTCTGGCAAACGCGCATTACGGGCGAAAACGGCAAGGCCGTCGCCCTCGTGACGCAAACGCAATTGGTGCTGTGAGCGATGACGGCGCTGTCCATCCGCGCGTACGCGCCCGCCGATTTCGATCGGCTCGACGCCATCCGGGCGGAAGCCTTCGCGCCGATTTTCGCATCGTTCCGCGCGCTGCTTGGCGCGGACATCGCCGCGATCGCCCTGCGCGATGCGGAACGCGAGCAGCGCGCGCTGCTTGAAAGCTTTTGCGCCGGCGCCGCGCAGGTTTTCGTCGCCGAACGTGAGGATCGCATCATCGGCTTCGTGTGCGTGACGCTCGATCGCACGCAGGGCGTCGGCGAAATCGCGCTCGACGCCGTCGCGCCCGAAGCGGCGGGACGCGGCGCGGGCTCGGCGTTGATCGCGCACGCCTTGGCGTTCATGCGCGCGGAG
>CAZMRN010000284.1:0-3618 GCA_964568575.1 uncultured Caulobacteraceae bacterium | reverse complement strand
TCACGCCGCGCGCATGCGCCTGGTGATAGGGCCGCGCGCCCTTGAAGCCGAGCAGGAAGGAATGATGGATGTTGATCGCACGCCCTTCGAGCGCAGCGCACGTCTGCGGCGTGAGGATCTGCATGTAGCGCGCGAGCACGAGAAGCTCGGCGCCGCTGTCCTCCATTGCGCGAAGCAGCGCCGCTTCGGCGCGCGCTTTCGTCTCGGGCGACACCGGATGGGCGAAAAAAGGCGCGCCGCGCGCCTGCGCAAGCCGCGCCATGTCCTCATGATTTGAGAACACGCCCGCGATGTCGGCGCGCAGCCAGCCGGAATCGACCCGGTTGAATAGATCGACGAGGCAATGGCCGATCTTGGAGACGGCGAGGAAGATTTTCGGCCGCGCGCCGGCGTCGAAAATGCGCCAGGTCATGGCGAAGCGGCGCGCGATCGGCGCGAAGCCCGCGTTCAATTCGTCGAGGCTGGCGCGCGCAGCGTCCGGCGCCGCGAACGCTGCGCGCATATAGAAATCGCCGTTGTCGCGATCGTGGAATTGGTGCGATTCATCGATCGAGAGACCGCGATCGGCGAGGAAGGTCGACACCCCCGCCACGATGCCGACTGCGTCGGGGCAGCGCAGCGTGAGGATGAAGCGCACCCCCGGCCCGTTCGGCGTCGCGCCATGCGAAAAGGGCTCCGCCGCAGCGGAGCCCTGACCGCGCGGCGACGACGAAACCATCAGCTCGCGTAATATTCGACGACGAGGTTCGGCTCCATCTGCACCGCATACGGCACTTCGCCAAGCAGCGGCACACGGACATATTTCGCCGTCATCGCCTTGGTGTCGACGTCCAGATAATCCGGAATGTCGCGTTCGCCGCTGGCGAGCGCCTCGAGCACGATCGCCATCGAGCGCGCTTTTTCGCGCACTTCGACCACATCGCCAGCCTTCACCAGGTACGACGGGATGTTCACCTTGCGGCCGTTCACGCGCACGTGGCCGTGATTGACGAACTGGCGCGCGGCGAACACGGTCGGCACGAATTTCGCGCGATAGACCACCGCATCGAGCCGGCTTTCCAGAAGGCCGATCAGGTTTTCCGCGGTGTTGCCCTTGCGGCGCGAGGCCTCTTCATAGACCCGGCGGAACTGCTTCTCGGTGATGTTGCCGTAATAGGTGCGCAGTTTCTGCTTGGCGATGAGCTGCAGGCCGAAATCGCTGGTCTTGCCTTTGCGGCGCTGGCCATGCTGGCCCGGCCCGTAGGACCGCTTGTTGACGGGGGATTTCGGACGACCCCAGAGGTTCTGGCCGAACCGGCGGTCGGATTTGTACTTCGCTTGAACGCGCTTCGACATGGGCGACAGGCCCCTTCTTCTTCGTGACGGGGGCCGGCGGCTTCCCTGTTGAAGCCGCGACTGCCCTGGCGGAACCCCATCGACCCAGCGTGCGCGGCAGGGCGAGCCCGGCCGCGTGAAAGCGGGGCTTGTAGGGGCGCGCCGCGGACGGGTCAACCGGGGCGCGCCGCAACCGTCGCTGCGTTAACCGAAAAACAGGCTGAACGGCGTACGCTGAAGGTTTGGGAGCTCTGCCCGTGCCGATCGCCGTCTCCGTCTGCCGCACCGCCGCAGTGAACTTCATCGCCTATTCCGGCCGCATCACCGAAGACGATCTCGGGCCGCTGTTGCGCTTCTACCAGGCCGACGGCGCAGCCGCCGCCAAGCGCGACGAGATCCATGTGTACGAAAGCGGGACGGATCTGAGCGGCGTCGGCCGCGCGGCGCTGGAGGCCTTCCGCGCCGGCCTGGCCGAAGCGCTGTCCCAGGAACGCCTGCAGCTGACGCCGCGCGCAGCCTTCGTGTGCCATGAGCCCGCCTGCCTGCCGGTCATCGCGGCGTGGTTCGACGTGGCGGGCGAGGACGATGCGCTGGGCGCCCAGCGGCGGCGCTTCCCCTCCGTCGCGGCGGCGGCGGATTGGCTTTATCTCGAGGCTTCCACGGTGTTCGAGATCGAGGACGTTCGCCGCGCGCGCGCCGCGTAAGGCGAGCGCTTAATCGCCGCCTTCAAGCTCGTACTGGCTTTGCAGATAATTCTGCACGCCGATCTCGTTCAGCACCGATAATTGCGTTTCGAGGAAATCGATGTGCTCCTCGGTGTCGTCGAGGATGTCGGTCAACAGGTCGCGCGAGACGTAATCCTTCTTCGTCTCGCACAAGGCGATCGCCTCGATCAGCGTGGCGCGGCCGCGTGTTTCCGCGCCCAAATCGGCCTCCAACCGCTCCTTCACGGTCTCGCCGATCGACAGCTTGTGCAGGTCCTGCAGGTTGGGGAAGCCGTCGAGCAGGAGGATGCGCTGCATCAGCCGGTCGGCGTGCTTCATCTCCTCGATGGATTCGTCGTACGTTTTCTTGCCGAGCTTGCGATAGCCGTTGTGATCGTACAGGCGCGCATGCAGGAAATACTGGTTGATCGACGTCAGCTCATTGGTGAGGCAGGCGTTCAACTGCTTGATGACGTCCGGGTCGCCCTTCATCGCTCACTCCGCTGCGACGAGCGACGCCTCCGCTGCGCTGGCCCGCCGGGTCTGACATGTTTGCCGCGCTTGGCAAATGTGCTCGGCGATGTCGGGCAAGCACCGCCCGCAGCACGGCTCCAGCCCGAAATGGCCGAGAACCGCCTCCGGATGGTCCGCGCCGGCGCGGATGGCCTCGTCGACCTCCCGCCGCTTCACGCCGTTGCAATTGCAGACATACATGCCGAGTCGGCTCCTGTCTGCCGGCACTATACAAAACCCGCGCCAGAGATTGCAAGTCATTCTCACATGCGGGACACTTCGCCTCAGGCCTGGACGTGCGCTGTAATGGCGGCGAGCGCCTGAGCGGACCCCAAAGCCCCGCCGATCGCGCGCCCGTTCAGGGCGAAGTCCGGCGGCACGAGTTCGGGCCCCTCGCCCGGCGGCAGGGGCGGCGTGTAATAGCCCAGCGCATACGAGCCCATCGCATAGCCGATCAGCGCCTGCAGATCGGGGTCGAGCGTGCGCGCGATGTCGGGCGGACAGGCGAGATACTGGTTCTCCTCCTGGCGCAGCCAGCCGAGCGTGTAGGTGATGTTGAGGCCGATGCGATCGTGATCAGCGACGTTCGCGCCGCCGCCATGGAACACCGAGCCGGTATAGATCAGCGCCGAGCCCTTTTTCATTTCGGCGTAGCCGATCTCTTCGGGTTGAAAGCGCGCGTCGTCGGGCAGGCGATGCGAGCCCGGAATAACTTGGGTGGCGCCGTTTTCGCGCGTGAAATCGGTGAGCGCCCAGATCGTGTTGAGCTGCGGCTCGATGTTTTTCAGATGCGTGCCCCAGGCCCAGCGATCGCGGTGGATCGCCTGCGCCGGCTGGCCCGGCATGATGCGGATCACCTGCCCCAGATGCAGCTGGTAGCGTTCGCAATGCGGCTTCAGCACCCGCTCGCACAGCGCCAGCACGCGCGCATCGCGCACGAGCGTGCGGCACAAGGGCGAGCGCGCGACGAGCGCGCCGGTGCGCGTCGTCTTATGGCCGGTGAAGCTGTCGCGCCCAACCGGCGTCGCATCGATATAGGGCTTCAGTTCC
This sequence comes from uncultured Caulobacteraceae bacterium, assembly GCA_964568575.1. Taxonomy (GTDB): domain Bacteria; phylum Pseudomonadota; class Alphaproteobacteria; order Caulobacterales; family Aquidulcibacteraceae; genus RI-43. The sequence goes on along the minus strand of CAZMRN010000284.1, from coordinate 37 downwards.
GCGAGCAGCGCATCGACCGCCTGCGGCGTGATGAGGT
>CAZMRN010000283.1:0-3628 GCA_964568575.1 uncultured Caulobacteraceae bacterium | reverse complement strand
CGATGTGATCGTGGCGGCACCGGGCGGCGCGCGCTGTGCGGCGCTCAAGCCGCTTGCGCCGGCTTTGGCCTTTATCCGCCCTGCGAAAGGCCATGTCGCGCTGGTCGTGGCGCCCGAGGCGCCGCAAGGCAATGTGCATGCGGCGGGGCTCTATCTATGTCCACGCGGCGGCGGCGCGCTGGCGCTGGGCGCGACGATGCAGTTCGACCGCGCCGACACCGCCGTCGATCACGCGCTGGTGGAGGAGATGCATCGCGCCGCCAACGCCGCCTTCGGCGGATCGCTGGCCTTGACGATGCGCGCCTGGGCCGGCGTGCGCGCGATGGCGCCGGACTGGGCGCCCCTGATCGGCCCTTCGGGACGCGATGGCGTGCTCGTCGCGTGCGGCCATTCGCGCAACGGCTGGCTGTTGGCGCCGATCACCGCCGAGATCATATCCGCCCACGTGTTCGGCGAGGCGCTCTCGCCGACATGGTCGCCGTTCCGTCCGGATCGTTTCCACACCAAAGAAGTGAAAGCCCATGACGCTCGCCATTGACCTGACCGACGCGCAAATCGCCATCAAGGATCAGGTGGAGAAGCTCTGCGCCCGGTTCGACGACGCCTATTGGCGCAAGGTCGACGACACGGGCGAGTTTCCCCACGCCTTCGTCGACGCCATGGCCGATGGCGGCTGGCTCGGCGTGGCGATGCCGGAGGAATATGGCGGCGCGGGCCTCGGCCTCACTGAAGCCTCGCTGATGATGCAGACCGTGACGCGCTCAGGCGCCGGATTCTCCGGCGCGAGCGCCATCCATCTCAACATTTTCGGGCTGATGCCGATCGTGAAATTCAGCACGCCGGAACAGAAGGAGCGCTTTCTGCCGCGCGCGATGAGCGGGCAGGACAAGGCGTGTTTCGCTGTGACAGAGCCCAATTCCGGCCTCGACACATCGAGCCTCGAAACCAAGGCCGAGCGCACCAATAGCGGCTATCGCATCACGGGCCGAAAAATCTGGACGACGAACGCGCAGCGCGCCGACAAGATCATGATCATCGCGCGCACGACGCCGAAAGATCAGTGCAGAAAGCCGACCGAGGGCTTGTCGCTGTTCTACACGGATTTCGATCGCGCCAAGATCGAGGCGCAGCCGATCCCGAAAATGGGCCGCAAGGCGGTGGAGTGCAACACGCTGTTCATCGACGGCCTTGAGGTTCCGCGCGAGGATCTCGTCGGCGAGGAGGGCGCCGGCTTCAAGATTCTGCTCACCGGATTGAATCCCGAACGCGTGCTGTTCGCCGTGGAGGCGATCGGGCTCGGCCATGCGGCGCTGGCGCGCGCAGCGCAATACGCCAAGGAGCGCGTCGTGTTCGGCCGCCCGATCGGGCAGAATCAGGGCGTGGCGCATCCCTTGGCGAAATGCTGGGCCGAGCTTGAGGCGGCCAATCTGTTGGCGTTCAAGGCGGCCGCGCTGTTCGACGCGGGCAAGGAATGCGGCGCGGAAGCGAACGCGGCGAAATATCTCGGCGCCGAAGCGGGCTTTCACGCCTGCGAAGCCTCCGTTCTGGCGCATGGCGGCATGGGCTACGCCAAGGAATATTATGTCGAGCGCTATTTCCGCGAGGCGATGATCGCGCGCATCGCGCCGGTGAGCCGCGAGATGATCTTGAACTTCATCGCCGAGCGCGTGCTCGGCCTGCCGAAAAGCTATTGATCGGGCATGCGCATTCTCTGCACCAATGACGACGGCGTCCACGCCCAGGGCCTTGCGGTTCTCGAGCGCATCGCGCGCACGATCAGCGACGACGTCTGGGTGATCGCGCCGGAAACCGAGCAATCCGGCGCCTCGCGCGCATTGACCTTGTCGGCGCCGATCCGCGTGCGCGAGGCGGGGGCCAAACGCTTCGCGGTGAGCGGCACGCCGACCGATTGCGTGCTTTTGGGCGTGGAGGAATTGATCCGCGACGGACGACCCGATCTCGTGCTGTCTGGCGTCAATCGCGGCCAGAACATCGCCGAGGACGTGACCTTCTCCGGCACGATCGCCGGCGCCATGCAGGGCATGCAATTGGGCATTCCCGCCATCGCCTTGAGCCAGGCGCGCGATTTCCGCGACGGCGCGCAGCCCATCCCCTGGGAGACGGCCGAGACCTTCGGCCCCGGCATCGTGCGCGCGCTGTTGAAGCAGGGCTGGCCGCAGGGCGTGGTGATGAACGTGAACTTTCCCGATCGCCTGCCGGAGGATGTGACGGAGGTGGAGGTCACCCACCAGGGCTTTCGCGACCAGCATATCGTCTACGCCGACCGGCGCACCGATCTGCGCGGGCAGCACTATTATTGGTTGGGATTTCGCGGAAAATTGTCGAATCCGGAAAAGGGCTCCGATCTGCGCGCCATCTATGAGGGGCGCATTTCGGTCACGCCGCTGCACATCGATCTGACGCATCGCGAGACGATCCACGCCCTGAAGGGAGCGCTCGGCGGCGCGCCGCCGAAAGCGTGAGCGCAGTCGATCCGGCGCGCCTGATGCGGTTCATCCTGGACCTGCGCCAAAGCGGGGTGACCGATGCGAAGACGCTGGCCGCCATCGAACGCACGCCGCGCGCGCATTTCGCGCCGTCGCATCTGCAATCGCTGGCGCTGGAGGATCGCGACCTGCCCCTCCCGCACGGCCAGACGATGACGCGCCCGGCGCTGACCGCGCGCGTGGTCGCAGCGCTCGACCTTGCGCCCACGCACAGCGTGCTCGAAATCGGGACCGGCTCGGGCTATCAGGCCGCCGTCATCGCGCGGCTGGCGCGCAAAGTGGTGACGCTGGATCGCTGGGCCGATCTGGTGACCGCCGCGCGCGCCCGCATCGGCGAGGCGCGGCTGATGAATGTCGCGCTGCATTGGTGCGACGGCGCCGACGGGTTCGGCGACGGCGCGCCCTACGACCGCATCGTGATCAACGCCGACATCGCCGCACTTCCCGACGCGCTGCGCGCGCAGGCGACCGACGATGCGGTGATCACAGCGCCGATGCAGGGCCGTCTGATGCGCTGGCGCGCCGGCGCGTGCGAGGATCTTGGCCCGGCGCCGTTCGCACCGATTGCGCAGGGCCTGGGCGTTTCGGAATAATTGCGAATATGAGAAAGTAAACCCGTCCCTCCCCTTGCCGGGAGGGACGCGCCTCAGAACGAGACGTCGATGTCGAAGCGACCGCCGAGATCGATGATGAATTGATACGCCGTGCGTCCCGATCGTGCGCCGCGCGTGCGCGACCACAGAAGCGCTTCGCGTTCGAGATCGGACGCAGCGATGGGCAGGGCGAAATGCTGTGCGTAGGCGTGAACGATCGCGAGATACTGGCTCTGGTCCATGGCGTGAAAGCCAAGCCAAAGGCCGAAGCGGTCGGCGAGCGCCAGCTTCTCCTCCGCGGCGTCCGCCCAAAGCAGATCGTCCGGCGCGTTTTCGCGCGCGTCGCGCGCCACCAATTGGCGCCGATTGGAGGTGGCGTAGACGACCAATCGTCCGCTCGCCGCATCGACGCCGCCGTCGAGCGCAGGCTTCAACGCCTTCAGCGCGTCCTCGTCGCCCGCGAAGGAAACGTCGTCAAGAAACAGCACGACCGGATGGGGTTGCGCCCGCAGGGCCCCGATCAGGCGC